>CAJJMF010000044.1 GCA_905192805.1 uncultured Sutterella sp.
CGGAAGTGCTCCGTAAGATGAAGAAGACGGCTGAAGAATACTTGGGCGAACCGGTGACCGAAGCGGTGATTACGGTTCCGGCCTACTTTAACGACTCTCAGCGTCAGGCGACAAAGGATGCTGGCCGTATTGCTGGCTTGGAAGTCAAGCGTATTATTAACGAACCGACCGCTGCCGCATTGGCCTTTGGTTTAGACAAGGGCGGCAATGTGGATCGTAAGATTGCTGTGTACGACTTGGGTGGTGGTACGTTCGATATTTCGATTATTGACTTAGCGAACGTCGATGGCGACAAGCAGTTTGAAGTGCTCTCCACGAACGGTGATACGTTCTTGGGTGGTGAAGACTTTGACCAGCGCTTGGTGGATTGGTTGATCACCGAATTCCGTAAGGACACCGGTGTGGACCTCTCGAAAGACGTTTTGGCATTGCAGCGTTTGAAGGATGCGGCTGAAAAGGCCAAGATTGAATTGTCCAACCGCCAGGAAACGGAATTCAATCTGCCCTACATTACCGCTGACGCAACGGGTCCGAAGCACTTGAACATGACCATTACGCGTGCGAAGTTTGAAAGCTTAGTGGAAGACTTGGTGCAGCGTACGGTTGAACCCTGCCGTAAGGCTTTGCGTGACGCGGGTGTGTCCACCTCCGACATCACCGACGTGATCTTGGTGGGTGGTCAGTCCCGTATGCCGCGTGTTCAGCAGGTGGTTCGTGAATTCTTCGGCAAGGAACCTCGCCGTGACGTCAATCCTGACGAAGCAGTGGCTATCGGTGCTGCCGTTCAGGGCTCGGTGTTAACGGGTGAACGTCATGACGTGCTCTTGTTGGACGTGACACCGTTGACCTTAGGTATTGAAACCTTGGGCGGTGTGATGACGGCCATGATTAAGCGCAATACGACGATTCCGACCAAGCATAGCCAGGTCTTCTCGACGGCTGAAGATAACCAGCCTGCCGTGACGATTAAGGTCTATCAGGGCGAACGTGAAATGGCTGCGTCCAATAAGCTCTTGGGTGAATTTAACCTCGAAGGGATTCCGCCGTCTCCGCGTGGATTGCCGCAGATTGAAGTGACCTTTGACATTGACGCCAACGGTATTCTTCATGTCTCGGCTAAGGACAAGGCCACGGGCAAGGAAAACAACATCACGATCAAGGCCAGCTCGGGCTTGAGCGAAGATGAAATCCAGCGCATGGTTCAGGATGCGGAAGCCAATAAGGCTGAAGACCACCGTCGCTTTGAATTAGCGCAGTCGCGTAATATGGCTGACGCGGCGATCAATCAGGTTCAGAAGACCTTGAAGGACAATGCTGACAAGGTTGAGTCGGTGGATCGCGCTGCCTGCGAAGACGCTATCAAAGATGTCGAAGAAAAGGTCAAGGGTGAAGACAAAGAAGCCATTGACAAGGCCGTTGAACGCTTGATGACGGCTGCTCAGAAGATTGGCGAAAAGCTCAATAAGGCAGCTCAGGCTCAGCAAGCTCAGCAGGGTCAGTCCGCGGAATCCAAGAAAGATGACGACGTGATTGATGCGGAATTCACGGAAAAGAAGTAATCCGAGTGAATGTACCGCAACAAGGAGTGCTTCAGGAGCACTCCTTCACTGAGACCAATTAAGGGCTCTTCGAAGGGTGGGTACACAAAAGTGCGCCGCCCTTCTCCTGTTCTTTGGACAGGGAAAATACGTTCACCCTCTCAAGCAAGGTCGATCCGACCTTCACGAAGAAAAGAGTAACAAGCATGGCTGATCAGGATTATTACGAGTTGCTAGGTGTAAGCAAGTCGGCAAGTGCAGACGAAATCAAAAAGGCGTATCGTCGCCTCGCGATGAAGTATCACCCCGACCGCAATCCTGGCAACAAAGACGCAGAAGAAAAGTTTAAACAGATTGGTGAAGCCTACGCCGTGCTCTCCGACGAGCAAAAGCGTGCGGCCTATGACCGCTACGGTAAAGCGGGGGTCGATCCTAGCGCTGCTGGCGGAGCGGGTGGCTTTGGCGGCTTTGGCCAAGGCGGTTTTAACGGAGATTTTGCTTCTGCCTTTGGGGATATTTTTGGCGAAATGTTTGGCGGTGGCGCCCGTGCTCAGCAGCGTCAACGTGACGAGCGTGGTAGCGATATTACCTATGATGCCGAAATCACCCTTGAAGAAGCGGCGAAGGGCGGGCAAGTCGACATTCGTATCCCGAGCTGGGACGAATGTGACCATTGCCACGGTACAGGATGCCGCCCGGGTACCTCGAAGACGACCTGCCCGACCTGCCATGGGCATGGGGTAGTGCGTATGTCGAGTGGGTTCTTTACCGTTCAACAGACGTGCCCGGATTGTGGTGGCTCGGGTCAGGTGATTAAGGATCCGTGCCCTGAGTGCCACGGTGAAGGCTATAAGCGTTCGGCAAAGACGGTGTCCATTAACATCCCTGCTGGTATTGACGATGGGCAGAGCTTACGTATTAGCGGCAAAGGGGAACCTGGCAAGAATGGTGGACGTCCGGGCGACCTGTTTGTACGCTTTACCATTAAGCCCCATGAATTATTCAAGCGCGATGGCGACGACTTACACACCCAGTTACCGGTGTCGTTTGTAACCGCTGCACTCGGTGGCGATGTTCTGGTGAAAACGCTCGATGGTGAATCGCATATTACACTGCCCGAAGGAACGCAAAGTGGGAAGATTTTCCGTCTGCGTGATAAGGGGATTCAGAATGTGCGCACGAAGGAACCTGGGGATTTGTATTTACACATCAATGTGGAAACCCCCGTTAACCTGACTGCTAAACAGAAGTCAATTCTCCGTGATTTCGAGGCGAGTCTCAAAGAAGGGGGTGAAAAACACACCCCAGGCAAGCAGTCGCTCTTTGACCGCATGAAGGGATTCTTCTCGAATTAAGAGGAATCGTATCCATAATAAAAGGCGCAGCCCGTCAAGTGATTCGGACTGCGCCTTGTTTGTATCTAGCCCTTAGAGTCGTTTCTTACGCGTACGCACAAACCACGTAAAGAACACAGGGACAAACAGTGTGGCTATCAAGGTCGACAGAATCATCCCTCCGAAAACCCCGGTACCCATGGACTGACGTGCACTCGCCCCAGGACCAGTGGCAATCACCATCGGTAAGACCCCCAAAATAAAGGCGAGTGAGGTCATCAAAATCGGGCGTAAGCGTAGTCGTGCTGCTTTGAGCGCCGCTTCGATGGGTGAGAGATTTTCCTCTTCAATGATTTGTTGGGCAAATTCCACGACCAAAATGGCATTTTTGGCAGTCAGCCCGATGAGGACCAAGAGCCCAATTTGGAAGTAGATATCGTTACTCATTCCTCGGATCCACAAGGAGGAGAGGGCGCCAATGAGGGCGAACGGAATGGCCATCAAGACCGCTAAGGGTAATGACCAGCGCTCATAGAGTGCAGCCAAAATCAACATGACCATTAATAACCCATAGCCAAAGGCGCTGGCAGCGGAAGAGCCAATGCGTTTTTCGTGATACGCTTGATCGACCCACTCGATACTGTAGCCATCGGGGAGTACCTCACGTGCGACCTGTTCAACAATCGCAATTGCTTCACCTGAGGAGGTTCCTTGGGTGGCATTCCCCATAAATTGTCCTGCTAAATACCCATTAAAGCGTCGCATGGAGTCTGCACCCGCAATACGTTCAATGCTGACCAGTGAGGCCACGGGAACCATGGTGCCTGCACTCGACTTCACATAGCCTTCGGCCAAGGATTCTGGGGTAGTGCGGAAGGCTTTATCGGCTTGCATCATCACACGGTGCGTTTTGCCATTGCGCGTAAAGTCATTGATATAGTTGCCCCCAGTTAAGTAGGCAACAGTGTTGTAGACATCGGACACGCTGACACCGAGACTCGCGGCTTTATCGCGATCAACGGTGAGTTGCAACTGTGGTGTATCGGCCTGCAAGAGGCTGCGTAAACCGGTAAGCTCTTGACGAGCCCGTAAGGCTGCCATAAAGCTACTTAGCACTTCTTGAAGTAGTTGTGAGTTGTCAGAGCCATGCGCAATCACATAGCCTGTAAATCCATTTGTGGATCCCAGCCCGGGGATCGGCGCAGGCAGACTGGCACTCCCGGTTCCTTCGGGGTTGGACTGTACGATCTTTTGTAAGACCAATTGCATGTCCGCTGCACTTTGGCTACGGGACTTCCAGGGCTTAAGCTGAACACTAAAGCTGACCATGTTGCTACGAACGTCACCGCTCGTCGAGTCAAAGCCTAACATGGTGACCACCGAATCCACGGCAGGTTCTTTGCGGATTTGGTCAATCACCCCCACACCGATTTTTTCGGTTCGCTGGAAGGCCGCCCCTTCGGGGAGTTGCATGGCCACGCGAACCATCCCTTGGTCTTCCTTAGGTAAGAAGGCGGTCGGAAGGTGTTCGAGTAGGTAGTACGATCCGACGGTCATGGCAGCCAAAACCACCAAAGCTATCCAGCGGACACGCAGTAAAAGCGCGACCGTATTCGTAAATGCTTGGGTAAAAAAGGTGAGTGTCTGGTTGAACCATTTAAAGGGACCCCGTTGGGGATTATGGTCCGTTTCGGGTTTCAAAATTAAAGCGCACAGGGCTGGCGTGAGGGTGAGGGCAATGAAACCTGATAGGGCCACACTCACCGCAATCGTCACGGCAAATTGACGGTACAGTTCCCCAGCAATTCCCCCTAAGAACGCAACGGGGATAAAAACAGCGCAGAGCACTAACACAATGGCGATGAGTGCCCCACTCACCTCTTTCATGGCTTTTTGTGCCGCTTCAAACGGAGGAAGTTTTTCGACTTTAATCAGTCGATCAATGTTTTCAAGCACTACGATCGCGTCGTCCACGACAATCCCAATGGCGAGCGTCATGGCAAACAGCGTGAGGGTGTTGAGTGAGAATCCCAATGCCCATAAGCCTGCCATGGTCCCGATCAAGGACACGGGAATGGCCAACAACGGGATGAGGGTAGCACGCCAATTCTGTAAGAAGAGGAAAATGACCAACAGTACTAACAACCCCGCTTCGAGTAGGGTATGTAGCACCTCTTCAAGGGAAGCACTCACATAAACGCTTGAGTCATCGGAGATGTGATAGTCGACGCTCCCTTTAGGGAAGTGTTGGGCGAGTTCCTCGAGTCGGGCTTTGGCTAAGGTAGCCGCTTCCATCGCATTGGCGCCCGTTTTTAAGTAGACCCCAATGTTGACAGCGGGTTTGCCATCTAAGTCCACGCGGAATTCATAGCTACGTTTACCGAGTTCGGTTCGGGCAATGTCGCGAAGGCGAATGAGATTGCCATCACTTTGCTTTTTGAGCACAATGTCCCCGAACTCTTCGGGGGTGAGCAGTTGCCCAGGCGCTTTGGCTGTATAAAAGAGTTGTTGGTTATCCGTCGTAGGGGGCGTACCAATGCGTCCTGCCGCTCGTTGTGCATTCTGCGCTTGGACGGCTGTGCGTACGTCGAAGACGGTAATGCCGAGTTGGCCCATCTTCTCGGGATCGAGCCAAATACGCATAGCGGATTCGGCGTTACCGAAGACGCTTACGTCCCCAATCCCAGGAAGACGTTTAAGCTCGTCGACAATATTCAGGTTGGCATAGTCCGCCAAGTCGGTCGCCCCTAAGCTTTGATCCGGGGACCACAGCGCAACACGCAGTAGACTTTCTTCACTACGTTTACGCACCGTCACACCACGTTCACGCACGACGTCAGGCAAACTGCGTTCGGCCGAACGGACGCGGTTGTTAATTTCCATCATCGCATCGTTCGGGTTCGTGTCCACATCGAACACGCAGGCAATGGATATGACCCCGTTACTGCGAATGGTGGTGTTGTAATAAAGGAGTCCATCGATCCCCGAGAGCTGATCTTCGATCGGTTGAGCAACGGTACGTGCCATGGTTTGCACATCCGCCCCGTCATATTGTGCGGTAATACGAATACTCGGAGGGGAGATATTGGGGTATTGCGACAAAGGCAGTTGACGGAAGGCCAATACCCCTGCAAGCACAATCAAAATCGCCAAAACGGTCGCAAAAATGGGGCGACGAATACAAAATTGACTTAGCATGGGCACGCTCCCTTAGGATGAGGCCTTGTTCGTCGTGGCTGGCGAAACATTCTCATTGGACCCGTTGGTATGGGGGGTGGCGGCTTTCGACTTGGTGCTCTTTAGTTCAACTTTGAGTCCATCACGTAAACGGATCAACTGGTTGGTAATCACGACGTCGCCCGAGTGTAGTCCCGATGTAATCACCCAATCGGTATCCACCCACTGTGTAGCGACCACACGTTGTGCCTGTGCCTTATTGTCTTTCATGAGAAAAACTTGATAAGAGCCGTCAGGGAGTTGCAAAACGGCTTTTTGGGGAACACGGAAGGCATTCGGGAGGACTCCTGCCGCAAGACGCACCTTGACAAAACTGCCCGGTAAAACCCGATGAACGGATTCGTCGGAGAGCTTGACACGAAAAGTTCGAGTCGCGGTATCCGTATTAAGAGCAGGAGAAAGGTAGTCGAGGTTACCCGAGAGCTTGTCCCCATTTTCTAAGGAAAGTAAGACAGCACTGTCTAATGTTGGCGTTTTATTCGCGAGTTGACGATCCGAGAGCGTGAAACTCACCCGTAAGTCCTGCGGTGTTTCAATGGTGGTCATCAGGGTGCTTTGTGCGGTGATCATATCCCCTGGGTTGACGAGCGAGAGTTGGGCAACCCCCGCCTTGGTCGCTCGAATCGTGCAGTGATTTAAGTCAATGATGGCTTGTTGCCATTTGGCTTTCGCAGCGGTTTCATTGTTGAGCGCATTCTGGTAGGCCGTTTTCGCATCATCGTAAACCACTCGGCTCACCACGTTTTGCTTAAACAATTGTTGATTGCGTTGCCAATCGCGCTGTGCTTTTTCGCGTGTGGTTTTGGCCGCTGCGAGCGCCGCTTCCGTATCTTGCACTTTGGCCTTATAGGTGTCTTCGTCCAAGGTATAAAGAACGGTATTGGGAAAGACGGGTTTTCCCGCTTCGTAGTGAATGCGCTTGAGTCGTCCCGAGACTTGCGATCGCACTTCGGTCGGATTTCCGGATTCGACCCTTCCGAGGGCATCGAGCCAGAGTGTTTCGTCTTGGCTCTGAACGGTCAAGGTGCTGACTACGATGGGAGCTTGAGCACGCACGGTGGGCGGGGTCTCCTTGCATCCCATGAGGATGAGGGCGGGTAAGACACACCATACCGATACGAATAAAGGGCGAAAAAGCATAGCCGTAATCCTAAGGTCGAGGGTTAGATGGCACGCGTTGCTTCAATCAGCCAAGGTTGGGCTGTTGGGTTGACCTGATCGATGAGCAGTTCGCGTACACGGAGATGGTACTGATTAAGCCATTGTTTTTCACTCGCCGTTAATAACGATACCTCCAAGGTGTTTAAGTCAATGGGGCATAGCGTTAGGGTTTCGAGCTTTAAAAACGTACCAAATTCGGTTTGTTGGTAGGGTTGAGCTACGAGTAAGTTTTCAATACGAACACCCCATTGCCCTTCTCGATAAAGCCCTGGCTCGTTTGAGAAAACGTTACCGATTTGCAGGCCTAACGCTCCTGTGTTACTGGCACGCGGGGTCACATAGAAGGGGCCTTCATGAACGTTAAGGACAAAACCCACACCATGTCCCGTACCATGTCCGAAATCGAGTCCTTCACGCCAGAGCGACGTACGGGCGAGTGCATCGAGTTGGGCGCCGGCCGTCCCTTCGGGAACAATGGCTTCGGATAAGGCAATCATGGCTTTGAGAACCAAGGTGACGTCGCGCTTTTGTGCGTCGCTAATCTCGCCGATGGCAAACATACGCGTAATATCGGTGGTTCCCGTGCGGTAATGGGCGCCGGAGTCAACTAATAGTAAGTTGGGGGCTTTCAAAGGAGTTTCGCGACCTTGTGGGTTATAGTGAGGTAAGGCCGCATGCTCAGCAAAAGCAGAAATCGTTGAGAAGCTCAATTCAAGAAAATCGGGTCGCGCACGGCGTGCCTCGAAAAAGAGTTCAGCCACTCCATTTTCTGTCAACGTTTCCCCTTGAGCTAAACGCGCATGCAGCTGTGAAATGGCGTTCACTAGGGCAATGCCATCGTCAATCATGGCTTGCCGAATACTGGCGATTTCGCCTGGGGTTTTGTGACTTTTTAGAAGGGTGATCGGGGAGGTTGTCGCCTTAACCTTTTGAGGGCCAATGTCAAGGAAGAGCTGGTAGTTGCTGTGAGCCAGATCGAGTAATGTGACGCCTGTCAGATGACGACAGGCGTGCGAAAAGGCTTCTTCGGTATTATCCACAACGGTGACGTTTGCTGCCCCGAGCATTTGACGGGCTTGTGCCGTTAAGCGTTCACTCTCAACAAAAAGCGTCGTGTGCTCAGGGGTTAGGATCAAACTACTGAGAAATACTGGGTTGTAGGGCACATCATTGGCCCGTAAGTTGAGCACCCAAGCAATTTCGTCGAGGGCATTCACTACCAAGTTATCTGCGCCGGCTTTACGCATAGCCTCTCGAACAGCGTCCAGTTTTTCTTGAGTCGAAGCCGACTGTGAGACAAAGGCCTTAATCGGCGTGGCAGGCTTCGCGGGACGTTCATCCTCCCAGAGCGTATCCAATTTCACTTCTTGGCAGGTTTGTCCGTGTTCCTGAAGACTACGTTCGAGCTCTTGGAAAGCACTCACGCTAATTAATTCGTAGTCTAAACCGATCGTTTTAACACGGTGGGCGACCTGAGCAAGCCATTCTCGGGGGGTCGGAGCGTCTTTCTGACCCAATTTGACAATACGAAAACCATGCGGGCTCGCTTGTTCGTGCGCTTGAACCCAGTAACGACTATCGACGAATAATAACGCTTCGGTTTGCGTGATGATGACGCTACCAGCACTTCCTGTGAAGTGACTGATGGCTCGCATGGCTTGCCAATGCTCGGGTACGTATTCCGATAAGTGGGGATCCGCATGGTAAATGTAAAGGGCATCGATGCCTTGCGTGTTGAGATAGCGTCGAACAGATAACAAATCCATGATAATTTTCTCGGGTTGTATATCGCCCATGGTCCCCCAAAGGAAGTCAAGTGTTACTCTCTCGGCATAGTTGCACAGACGAGACACTAAGAGTTAAAAGGGAACTCCTTTGGAGTAAGGGCAAAAAGATGAGTATCTGGCCATTGTACGATGAGCCATACGTTATCACGTAAAAAAAATTGAGCAGATCCTCAGTAGATCTGCTCAATTTGATATAGAGCCAGTGAACTAGAAAAGTTTACGCATAGTGACAGTCACTAAGAAACCAACGTGGTTGTTGGTTTCTTGTTCTTGCCCAATGTCAAGGTTAACCAAGCGCCATCCCGCATCGCGCATTTCATCAATGGTGGCCGATACCCCTAAGTTTTTACAGGCGAGCCGAACCTCTTTGAAACGCTGTAAAACCGTGACCGGCGTTTCGGACTGACAGGTCACTGTCGCACGGTGAGGGGCATCAATAAGGGGATCTGATTTGCCAGAGTGAGCATGACGGTCCACACGGGAGCTATGATGCGGTCCCCCAACCGTACGGGAGTCGTGGGGGGACTGGGTGGTCGTACAAGCCACTAACAACAGACACGCACAAGTTAAAGCAAGACGGGATACAACTTTCACAATGCACTCTCTGGTAAAGGGGTGGCGAACACACGGGTCCGCCACATCAGTTTATTGCCAAGGCCCATTTTTACGTGGGCGTTTTTTATTGGGGTTGGAGCGACGTTTTTGTGCTCCGTTACCACGCTGGCCACGAGGACGGAACCCATCATCGGGCATGGTCTGCGGCAAACTTAATGCCTGAGACGATGGGTGATAGGGATCGACCGGTTCCCAATGCATCGGCTGATCACTGCGAAGTGTACGCAGATCCTGACGCTTAGGTTGGTAGTAGATCGAATTTCCGAAGTTATCGTCATTCCACGATGAACGGTTTGCTTTCGAGGCAGCTCGTTGTGGTGAACGAGCCTTGTCCATTTTGCTCTCAGAACGCTTCCCTTTACCGCCGAAATTGTTAGCAGATTTTCTCGAGGAGGTATTGGCGGGTTGGGCCGACTTTTTAGGACCATTGCGGTCAGCCTTTTTGTGTGGCTTACTCCCGCGAGAGCTCTTATCCGTACCCTCAGCATCCGTCGCTTTGTTGGCATTGCGTTGGCGAGCGTTACGATCCGTCCGCTTGTGGGCAGTGCGTTCACGTAAAGGTTTACGACGAGGGGTGTCCGAGGATGATGTTACGGGTTCGCCGGCAAGCGATTCAGGCGTTTCACTGCCCTCAGTCGCCTTAGCATGGGAAATAACCAAGGCCACAATGCCTTTGGGTTCTTCACTGCGTTCTGTGTCATTGGCCTCAGCGGTGAGATCCACAGGAGCACTCTCAACCTTACGAGCCTTACGCGGGTTACGTTGACGCAATCCGGACCGGGGCTGACGGGAACGTTTGAGCGGTTCAACCGGTGGCACTTCTTCGGGAAGGTGTTCTGGCGTGGTGAGCACAGCCTCTTCGGTGGATAGTGGCTCGGCCTCGCTGACGCTGGATGTGTCTTTTTTATAGTCCGCGCGGACACTCAATCGTTCACGCTGAATGGAAACTCCCAAGAATTCTGGCATATCGGGGATATTCGTGGGATTTTGTAATTCCAAACGAATGCCTTCGTGAGTAAGCGCTCGGTGTAACTCATCCACTTCTTTGGCATTAATGATGAGCACGAGTTCGCTTGTCGGTTGGTCTTCTAAAAGACAGCGGTACTTCGAGAGCGTATCGGTGCCAATGGGAGTATGCAAATGATAAACAGCCTCAGCGAGATGATGCTCTAACTCAAAAGCATGTTCGGGACGAAGGAGTAAAACGTCCGTTTTCCGCGTGACAAAATTCGCCACCAAGCTATGAAATTCGGGGTCGTCTTCCCAGGACCGACGTTCGCGTTGAATTTCAACCTGCAGTGTCTGTCGTTCCGCATTGCGGAGCACACGTCGTAAGTCGTAAAGCAATCGACCCACGTAGATGCTCTTGGGTTTGACCGTATGGGTAATTAAAAAGCGATCGTAGTCAAGGCCATCGAGAACGATAGCGTACTGCTTAACCTGAGACGGATGGGTTGGATCCTCGGGAACCGTGGCCGTTTGCCATGGGGCACGTAGTAACACCCCGATCCAGTCTTTGTCGAGACTACTGGGATGAAGAACTAAAAGACGCTGAGCTGCGGTCGGGAATAGGTTAAAGAGGGTACTCAGGTCAACTTTAGGATTGTCGACCAAGTGTTCCACATCCGTGACGAGGATTTGATGAGCACGTTGTGTTTTGAGATCAAAACGGCGACTAATGCGAGGCATCAGGCGCGGGTTGATAACGACGATATCGGCGTCATCATAGGTGTGTTTGAGATCTAATAAATTCGCCTCCTCTACGATCATCGGGGTGAAGAGGGCAAACTTTAATGGGGTGCTCGCTGCCACTTGCTTAAGGTAGCTAACCACCAATTCATACGTCTCAAAAGTACTGACAAACACGAAGGAAACTTTGCCTTTGGGTGCTTGACGCTGTAGTTGCACTAGGCTCATCAGTGCGGTGAGCAGGCGTGGCGCGTTGTACGCTCCCGAAAAACAAAAGTCACGTCGTAGTGAATTGTGTTCGGTTGCTTGGCGCCAGGCAACGTTGCGTTGAATCCAAGGTAAAAATTTCTCAGGAATCCAGCTTATCGCGGGTTCTGGGGTACTGAGGGAAGTATCGTCAGTCATAATGAAAGCGAAATGCAAACACTAAATTTTTATTTCGTACAAATAACTCGAGTCCAAGAATAGGTCTTTGGTTGTTCATACGAAGGCTAAGTCAAACTGTAGAGGATCACACTCAGAGTGTGTACTCCAGTGCTAAGTACCCTGCGAGCTCGGGTGCAGAGTGCAGGTAACACGTTATCGAGCAACTGGAATGTGTACTGGAGCGCATGTCGCAGTGCACGGCTTTCGCACAAAGGGAAAGCATCAATGGTTTGGCTCTAATTGTACACGGATCCATTGGGGATTGGGAGCCTTTTATTGGGCAGAGTTTTCCTTTCCATTAAAGAAAAATCGCACTGGCAACGCCGAAGGACTTGAGTAGGGCGGTCGTTTCATAAATCGGTAAACCCATGACCCCAGTAAAGCTTCCTTCGAGGTGGGTAATAAACAACCCACCGAGCCCTTGAATCCCATAACCACCCGCTTTGTCAAAGGGTTCTTCCGTACGAATATAGGCTTCAATTTCTGCGGCGGTGAGGGGCTTAAAGGTTACCAGCGAAGTTTGTACGGTACTTAAGGCCTGTTCTTGACTGATTCCCACTACGACGGCGGTACGCACTTCATGGGTTTTTCCCGATAGACGCTCTAAAAAGGAACGTGCTTCGTGAGTATCTTTGGGTTTTCCCAGCACGACGCCATCAAGGCTTACCACGGTATCGGCAGCAAGCACGACCGCGTTGCTTCCCAAGCCTAAGGCGTCGCGTTGAGCGAGCCCCTCGCCAAACTTAGTGAGCGCAGTACGCTCTACATAGTCTTCGGGAGACTCCTCGGGCCATTGAACTTCGTCGCCTTCAAAGGCACGCAATGTATGAGCGTGGCTGGCAATGACCGTGACATCGAATCCAGCCTTGACAAGCAATTCATGCCGACGAGGGCTTTTACTGGCTAACAATATACGGTTAGTGGTCATGGTGTTAACTTCGGTGGTAGGGATGTTTGGCCAAAATCGACCACGCACGATAGAGTTGTTCCGCGAGCAACACACGGGCGAGCGCGTGCGGTAGCGTCATGGACGACAACCGCAGACTCTCGTTCGCCACCTCCTTCACGCTCGGAGCTAACCCATCTGGGCCTCCGATAATGAAGACCAAGTCGAAGGCTTCATTACGCCAGCGTGAAAGGGATTGGGCAAACTCCATAGTGGTCAGGGTACGCCCGTGCTCGTCGAGCGCAATGACGTACTCACCAGGTTCAATATGAGAAAGGATGCGCTCGGCTTCCGCTTGCATTAATTTGGCAGGAGGGAGCCCCGAGCGATGTTCCGTTCGCACTTCTTTGAGTTCAACGGAGAAATCCCGGGGGAAGCGTCCAAGGTAGTCTTGAGTCGCAATGCGAGCCCACTCCGCAATGTGTTGCCCAACCGCAATGATTTTGATTCGCATGCGGATTAGTCAGGTGCGTGTTGCGGACGGTGGGGCATCATGCGGGACAAGCATTCAGCGCTCGGTTGAACGCCACATTCGGTGCCGCCCCAAATTTCTTCCAGATTGTAATAGTCGCGAACGCTCGGTTGTAAGCAGTGCACGACGACGTTGCCGCAGTCCACCAAAACCCATTCCCCCGAGTCCTGCCCTTCGATGCCTAACACGTCACCGCCAGCTTGTTTGACGGCAGCAGAGACGGAGTAGGCAAGGGCGCGCGTCTGACGATTGGATGTCCCAGAGGCAATCACAACGCGTTCAAACTGATCCGTGAGTTTTTCCGTATTGAATACTTTAATATCCTTGGCTTTCACATCGTCAAGGGCGTTCACAATAAGTTGTGTGAGTTCTTCTAATGTCATATCTCGTCTATTAAGCTGAGCAAAATTAATCTTTGCTGTGGAGTTGTACACCATAGAGTCGATGTTCTCGAATATAGTTCGCCACGCTCGTTGGTAACGAGTCTCCGAGTTGCTCCAAGGCCTCACTAAAGGAGGACTGGGCTAACGTGAGTCGAATATGTGTGGACGACGCTTTGTGAGGGGGCATCGAAAATGTAGTGATGTGCCCAAAAGGATGCTGTGCTAAGTCAGTGGGCTCGATGCGACAATTTTCGAATAATGCCTCCTGCGCTTGGATGGGCACAGGATGCTCTAGGGTGCGATTAGCGACCGCTATATTAGCAAACTTTAGGATCTCTTCCCATCGATGCCAAGTATTCAGATTAACCCATTGGTCAGCGCCCATCAAAAGCGTCAAGGGTAGGGACGGTCCCATCTTTTCGCGAAGAACTTCCAACGTGTCAATGGTGTAGCTAGGACCTTCTCGGTATAGCTCCATTGGATCAACCGCAAAGGCATCGTCACCCCATTCACTTAAGGCTGCCTCCAGCATGGCTAAACGATGATGGGCTGGGCTTGTGCTGCCCTTTTGCCAAGGTTGGCCCGCAGGGACAAAGAGAATACGGGCGATAGGTAACTGAGCCCAAGCGGCCTTAGCCAATGCAAGGTGTCCAAAGTGAATAGGGTCGAATGTTCCCCCTAAAATAGCGATGCCTTTTCGTAATGTCATAAGTTAGTTACTTGGGCGACAAATGCTTTGTCTACCCGTCCTTCTTGGTCAAAATGAACAGAGAGCCAGTTAAGCTCTAACTCTTGAAGGTTTCGCTGATTGCGTAAAAACCGCTGACTAAACCAATACTTCCACCCGTCTTCGTCGCTGAGTGAAGGGTCGCCAATGAGCTCCTGAACTTCATCACCCGTCATGCCCAGACCGACTTTACCGAGACGAACCGGAAGATTTTCGGCGGGTAATGCACGGCAGGTTGGCGGTACGACACGATCGTTGAGCCATTCGACTTGAGTTTCAGTGACCGTTTTGTTGTCACTGGAAATGAACCAGACAATCACCGGTTTAGCCCCTTCGGTTCCAGTGACACACATCACGTCACGGGCAAATACCCCCTGCCCGTCGCGTACGAGCGGAGCTCGGGTGAGTTGCGACAACGTAGCCGCCGGCGTGTGTTCAAGGACAATTTGAGGGCGTCCAATATAGACGTGTTGTCCAACGGGCGATTTCAGGGTAGCTGGGACATCAAGGAGTTTATTGGGAAAAGCAAAAGGTACGGCCTCGGTAGACAAACCCGATGTCGGTGTGGCATTCAGAGGTTGTGTGAGGGCCAATCCCAAAAGTCCTAATGCTAACCAAAGCGCTGAAGTTCTATGTGTCTGCTTTTTTGCCATTTTTTCTTATCCCTTCTCTATTGCCTTAGGGTCTGAGGCAAACGCTTCTCCTTCATTATTCATTGCTTATTTTACCGAATTTATACGTGTTGTTTGGGGGGAGCATTTCGCGTTTAGGGGAGGCGAGAAGATGAATCCAATAGTGAGCGATCGGCTTTGGGTGGATGCCAATGTGAGCGCGGGGGTTGGCCTGTTAAAGCAAAATTCTGCCACTCACGCTCAGTATCGAAGGATGTCTGACTACTATTGGACGGATCGCAATGACCAGAGGGGGTCGGATTGTCTGCGAGGCGGCACTCGGGACTCAAAGTCGAGTCGACTGGCGCTTTAAAAAACGAAAGCTTGGGCGTGACGTAACGCCCTGAACTCCCGGAAACTAGATCCCTAACAGGACAAATTTATTGACTAAAATCA
>CAJJMF010000045.1 GCA_905192805.1 uncultured Sutterella sp.
TTTTAAATCAAAGACTTGCTTTCAATATACCCATAGAGTCGACCGAGATTTTTCGTAAAAAGCAAGGTTTTTTATCGAAAAATCAAATATTTACATTCTTTTTTGATGATCGATGGTAGCCATTTTGAGAAACTCAGAATTAGGCAAATTGCTACAATGCATGATAAATATCACCGAAAGTACTAGTGTTCGGTTGAATTAAACGAAATGAGAAGAGATATGTCCCCAATTCGTATTTTGTTGATTGATGATCACACCTTATTCCGCAGTGGCATTAAAGCGCTTTTGCAACGTCAGGATGACTTTGAAGTCGTGGGTGAGGCGAGTGATGGCTTAGAGGGCGTCAAGCTTGTAGAACAAGTGCCCGCCGATGTCGTACTGCTCGACGTGGATATGCCCAGTATGAATGGCGTTGAAGCTTTGGCCCAGATTCGTGAAATGCGCCCCGATGTGGCGGTGTTGATGCTAACGGTTAGTGAAGACACGGACACCTTGGGTGAATGCCTTCGTTTGGGTGCAAAGGGCTACTTGCTCAAGAATATCGATCAAGAGTTCCTGCTACGTTCGTTGCGTGCGGTCTATGATGGTGACAGCGTGATGTCTCCCCAGATGATGACGAAGTTCGTCACCAAGCTCGCCGATCCAGAGCCGACACAGAAAGCGAATTCGGTGACGCCGGACGTATTAACGCGTCGTGAACGTGAAACGTTAGCCTGGTTGGCGCGTGGGGTGTCCAATAAAGAAATCGCTCGTGCTCTGAATTTGGCCGAGTCGACGGTGAAGGTGCATGTGCAGAGCATTCTGCGTAAGCTCAATCTTGCCAGTCGTGTACAGGCAGCCATTTTTGCGATTGAAAATAAGATCGACAAAGAAATTTAATCCTGTAAGGACTAATACCACAAAAAAGCATCGCTCTGATCGGAACGATGCTTTTTTTGTCGATTGCCAAAGGCGTAGCGAGCGAGGGATTATACGCCCCCCGCATAGCCATTCTGACGCCACGCTTCGTAGACTGTAATGGCAACCGAGTTACTGAGGTTAAGGCTTCGGTTTTGAGGGAGCATTGGCAATCGAATGCGTTGGTTTAAGGGGAAGTGAGCACGCACTTCTTCAGGTAATCCTGCCCCTTCACTCCCAAAAATTAACCAGTCTCCTGGTTGGAAATGAAACGTGGAGAAGACGGACGATCCCTTTGTGGTGAGGGCAAACATACGTTGCCGGTTAGGATTTTCTTGAGTCAGGAAGGCGTCAAAATCAGCATAAACCTTGACCGTCGCATATTCGTGATAGTCCAGTCCCGCGCGTTTTAAACGCTTGTCATCGAGCTCATACCCTAACGGTTCAATGAGATGTAAAGCGCAACCCGTATTGGCACAAAGACGAATAATGTTACCTGTATTGGCTGGAATTTCAGGATGAACGAGAACAATGTTAAACATGGGTGTTATGTATAAAGAAGAGTCGGTTGTTGGCCATCGCACTTGGGCGGTGACTTACTCGTAAATATCCTCGGCTTGAGGGGACAGAATGGCATGTAATTGGGTAATCGCATTTTTTTCAATTTGGCGAACGCGTTCGGCAGATACCCCTAATTCTTTAGCCAGTTCTTGTAAGGTTAAGGCTTTGTTGTTACCCTCACTATCGGTGCGAAGATAACGCGCCTCAATCACTCGGCGACTCCGCGCGTCGAGCTGTTGCAAGGCTTTAAAGAGTCCTTCATTTTCAAGCTTTTGTTGTTCTTGTTGCTCCAGAATGACTTCGGGTTCATCTTTTTCCTCACTCAACCAATCTAAGGGAGTGAAAGATGAATCATCCTCATCATCGGACGGGCTACCGGCATCAAGGCTGGCTTCTTGCCCAAACATACGCTCTTCCATTTCAAGGACTTCAGTGGGCTTCACATCAAGCGTCAGTGCAATTTTTTGTGCTTGATCATACGTGAGAGCTTTTTGGTAATCGTCCTTCATTTGGCGTAAATTGAAAAATAATTTACGTTGGTTTTTAGTGGTGGCGAGCTTAACGATGCGCCAATTACGAACGATATACTCTTGAATCTCAGATCGAATCCAATGCTGAGCGAAGGTCATGAGACGAGCCCCGCGGTCTGGGTCGTAGTGACGAATGGCCTTCATGAGACCAATATTGCCTTCTTGAATGAGGTCAGCATAGGGTAGCCCATAGCCTAAAAAACCACGAGCGATTGAGATCACTAACCGTAGATGACTCAACACCAGCATTTGCGCGGCTTGTAAGTCACCATGATCTCGTAAGCTTATGGCGAGATCGTGCTCTTCTTGTGCACTGAGAATAGGCGCATTATCGGCAGCTTTTAAAAAAGCCTCAATGTCGCCTAAAGGCCCAATAACGGCAGGAACAGGGGGTGCCTTATACGGGGCTACCGCTCGTGAACTGCCCTCTATTTTCTTGTCAGTGTCAGCCATAGTGATTTGTACCTTGTGTTTCTCGAGCGTCTAGTGTTGGACGGTTCGCCAAACGTTAAAGGCAGACAGGGCTGCCGTGAGTGCGCCGATACCACTCAAAATGAGTACAAAAATTATCCCAAACACGGGGCTAGGGTAGTTGAGCACTAAATCCGTTTGATAGAGTTGTGCAATTTCGCTGATGGAGGGACGCAACAACGAAATTCCAAGACAACAGAGCCCCAGCGCCAATCCACTCGAGGTGCCCAGCAACATAGCACCTCGCCATGCCCAGGGACGAATGGAAAAAGAGGGGGTTGCGCCAAAGACAAACAAGGTTTTCATCAGCGGTTTGATCGAATGAGTCGTGAGACGAACGACCGTCGACAAAATCAGGATGACTAACGCAGAAACGACTACACCTAGTGCACTCACACCGATGAGCGTAGCACGAGTGAGCGATTCAAGTTTGTTTCGCCATTCATTTTCATAGGCAGTCATGTCGATCGACTTATTCTTGTTGAGCTCCTCGGAAAGGGACTCAATGCGCTCGGGACTGACATCGGCTTTGAGACTGAGCACCAAGATATCGGGGAGTGGGTTATCAAACTTCACCAAGTCTTTAATGCCAAGTTTTTTATTCAAGGTTTCGAAGGCTTCCGCTTTCGGAATCACTTGAACATGATCCACCTCGTCGAGCGCTTCCATATCGGTCACCAGTAAATCGATATTGGCTCGATTATTCAAAAACAACGTCATTTCCACATGAGTGGGTAATGACGTAAAGGGAGCAGATAGGTCATAGAGGATCCCCCCAATAAAAAGAGGAACCGAAAGGGCCAGCGAACACATGAAGACCGAGAGGGCGAAAATCGCTTTGTCCTTTTTGAGACTTAAGAAGGCCTCTTTGAGAGCCCATTGACGCTCAGAGAAAAAACTCATTGACGGCTTGCCTCCACCGTTAAAGGCTGCAAAGGAATTTCACGCAAGTGCGGAACGTTGAATGGCAGCTTGCGGTGCCCGGTAATAATCACCGTGACACCGGCCTTGGCAAAACTACTCAAGAGGGCCAACAGCGTTTGTGCGTTTTGGTGGTCTACTTGAGCGAGCGGTTCATCCGCAATGATCACAACGGGGCGGTTGACGATAGCACGCGCTAGCGCAACCAATTGTTTTTGGCCCGCTGAAAGCGATGAGGGTAAGACGTGAGACCAGTCTGATAGCCCACACTTGATGAGAGCTTGCATAGCGCGTGCCTGAGCCTCATGGGCATTTTCTCCCGCCACAATCGCAGGCAGTGCCACATTATCCAAGACCGAACGGTCCTCTAGGAGGGCGAGGTCCTGTGTCATGATGCCCATAGAGCGACGCAACCAGCGCCATTGCACTGCATTGTAGTGCTCGACCTGATCTCCGGCCAACCAGTATTCGCCAGCGCTGGGCCGAATCAATCCACAAAGCAGACGACACAAGGTACTTTTCCCTGTGCCTGTTCCGCCATTGATGAACACAAATTCACCTGCCTTGATGCTGAGCGACAGTTCAGCAAGCAGAGGACGTTGGTTATAACTAAATTGGACTTTTTTTAGTTCAATTAATACGCTAGGTTCTAGCATGTGAGTGTGGTGACTTTAAGGTGGAAGTCGGTGTTTTCCCAAGCTTTGGTTTCTTCGTCAAGTAAGAAGCGTGTAAGGGGATGCTCTTGCATCCACGCTTCAGGGATCAACAGTTCCATCCCCGATTTGTTCAGTCGAGTACTTAATTGGGGTAGATCGATATTGACCCGTGCATGCGCCAAAATAACCGCTAGACGCAACGCTAAAACGGACAAGAGGAATTCCTTGGATTTTAAGCGATCCCCTAACTTGGAGAGGCGGCCTCGTTGTCCAAGGACGAGTTGCGCCATCCAGTCTTGTTCACTGGTGGAAAATCCCGGCATATCGGAGTTACTGACAATATAGGCACTGTGACGATGATACTTGCTCGAGGAAATCATCATACCGACCTCGTGCAGTTGGGCGGCCCACTTGAGTAACTGAAGTTTTTTCGGAGAAAATTCTGGCACCAGTCCTAAGACAATTTTTTCGGCGAGCGAGCAGACCAATTGGGCTTGCTCTGAGGAAACGTCGGCTTGTTTGGCCAAGGCCTGAACCGATTGTTGGCGAGGATCCTCGTCAGTATCTCGGCCGAGTAAGTCGTACAGGATGCCCATACGGAGTGCGCCAGGGGCTACCTTCATCGCTTTGATCTTTAGCGAGTCAAAGATTGCCAACAAGATGGCGAGACCGCCAGGAATAACTTCTCGGCGATCTTCTTTGAGCCCTGCAAAATTAATCTGATTGACATGCTCAAACTTCAAGAGTTTTTTGCGGATGTCGTGCAAACGTTCGGGGGTCACGATGGGGTCACCCCAGAAGCGTTGGCAGAGTTCAGAAACGGCGCCAAATGTGCCTGCAGAGCCAAAGGCTTCGTCGATGCCGATCGAGAGGAACTGGCCAGCGATTTCTTCTAATTCGGCCTGACAAGCAGTGACGGCTTGTTTGAGGCGCGTTTCCGAAATGACACCATCAGCGAAGAACCGTAATGATGTGTTCACACAGCCGATATGGAAGCTTTCGGCGAAGAGTACGTCCGTGTTGCGTCCAAGAACGAATTCGGTGCTAGCGCCACCAATATCGATAATGAGCCGCTTATTGTCAGACGGGGGTAGGAGTTTACGGCAACCCGTATAGACCAGACGGGCCTCTTCGTGACCAGAAAGGATTTCAATGGGGTACCCAAGCGCTTGTTCGGCTTTGGCGAGAAATTCATCAGCATTGAGCGCTTCACGGAATACCTGAGTGCCAACGGCGCGAACACAGTGGGCAGGCAAATTGGCTAAACGTTCATTAAAGCGTGCCAGACAATCCAAGGCACGTTTTTGTGCCGCTTCGGTAATGGCACCGTTTTGATCGTAACAGGCGGCGAGTCGAATGGTTTCCTTGTGGTAGTTTTGTTGGACAATGCGACCGTCAACGACCCGTCCAATTTCAACGCGGAAGCTGTTACTACCTAAGTCCACAGCAGCTAAAAATTGATCCGTCATAGTATTTGCCTCGTTGTGAGTTTATTGAGCCTCTGTGCTGTCTTGACTGTCCGCTGACTCTAAAGGAGTACTGGGGTCGAGACCGACTAAGGTATTCGCAAAATGCAAGGCGTTAAAGGGTTGCAGGTCTTCAATCGATTCCCCGACGCCAATAAAGTAAATCGGAAGTGGATTGTCCTTACGCATTTGGGTAATCGCTACCAGTACGCCACCTTTGGCGGTACCGTCGAGTTTGGTGATGATAAGACCGGTTAAGTCAGCCGCAGCATCAAACGCTTTGACCTGCATGAGCGCATTTTGGCCATTGGTGCCATCAATGACGAGCAGGACTTCGTGCGGTGCCCCTTCGAGCGCTTTGGCTTGAGAGCGTCGAATACGGCGCAACTCTTCCATGAGGTTGACTTGTGTTGGTAAACGTCCAGCGGTATCGGCAATCACGACATCCGTATGGCGTTTTTTTCCTGCATTGATCGTATCAAAGACGACGGCAGCTGGGTCTCCCCCTTGTTGGGAGATCATCTCAATTTGGTTCCGTTCACCCCAGACCGCTAATTGTTCGCGGGCGGCTGCGCGGAACGTATCGCCCGCAGCGAGTAAAATCGTTTTTCCTTGCCCGACGAGCCACTTGGCCAACTTGCCAATGGATGTGGTTTTCCCGGCACCATTTACCCCCACCATCATCATGACAAAGGGTTTTTGGTCCCCAATAACAAGTGGCTTTTGAGCAGGTAAGAGCATTTGGTAAAGCTCATCACGCAGAACAAGTCGGACTTCGTCTTGCGTTTTAAGACCTTTGAGCTTAATCTGGTCGCGCAAACGTTGTAGGATACGGGTTGTTGCATCCATGCCAACGTCGGCGGAAATCAGGGCAAATTCAAGCTCCTCGAGAAAGTCTTCATCAACCACGCCACCCGAAAAGAGTCCAACGATATTGACACGAGTACGATGGAGCCCCTGCTTGAGGCGAGAAAACCAACCATGAGAAGTTTCAGACATAGTGCACAAATGTTAGAACGTAAAAATAATCAGCATAGTACTGCAAAATCGACGGATTTAATAGAGCCAAAGCTAAAAAGCGTACCGGGGGCTGTAAGAATTTTGTCGGGACAATGGCGTCGTTCGGTGGTGATGGTGGCGAATGCGCAAGGTCTCCGCCCCACGCCTGAACGGGTTCGTGAAACCGTCTTCGATTGGTTAGGTCATTTGTTAGGAGGGCTGGAGGGGCGAGCGATTTTAGATATGTATGCTGGCTCTGGAGCTATGGGGCTCGAGGCGGCAAGCCGTGGGGCACAATGGGTTACCTGGCTAGACACTAATCGCGCTGTGGTGAAATCCATTAAAGCAACCCTAACTAAGTTTCAGTATGATGAAAGCCGCGGCGAGGTGTTATTGGTGGACGCATTAGCGTTTATCGAGAGAACCTCACGTCAATTTGATGTGATCTTCATTGATCCTCCCTTTATGAAAAAGTTACAAAAACGCTCGGTGGAATGTGCCCTCCGTGTGCTTAAATCAGAGGGATTGATTTATGTAGAGTCCCCGGAGCCGTGTTTCACCCCCGGCGACTTGGAGCAATGGGGATTGGTTCGTATCCGAGAGGCTCAAGCCGGGTCTGTCCATTATGAGTTGCTCGCTCGCGCGGGCACCCAACTCGCCCAGCAGGTACGTTTACCCAAACAAAAAACGCGACAGTCTAAGAAAATGCAGGAGGAAGCATGATTACGGCCGTATATCCTGGAACCTTTGATCCGATGACGTTAGGTCATGAGGATGTGGTTCGTCGCGCTGCACGGATTTTTCCTAAAGTGTATGTTGGGATTGCAGACAATCCGAAGAAGAGTCCACTGCTCAGTTTAGAAACGCGAGCAGCACTGGCAAAAGAAGTGTGTGCGTGTTACCCCAATGTGGAAGTGATTGCGTTTTCGAGCTTATTAAAAGATTTTGTTTTGAGCGTGGGGGCGAGTGTGATTGTCCGCGGGGCACGGGCCACCAGTGACTTTGAATACGAATTTCAAATGGCAGGAATGAATCGTCAACTGATGCCTGAGGTGGATACGATTTTCTTAACGCCGTCGGATCAGTTCCAATTTGTGAGTGGTACGTTTGTTCGTGAAATTGCCTGCTATAGCTTGGACGATGCATCCAAATTTGTTTCACCCGTCGTATTAGAGGCTTTAGCTAAAGTGGTAGGTCGATAAAAATGGCGTTGATGATTACCGATGAGTGTATCAATTGTGGCGTGTGTGAACCCGAATGCCCCAACGAAGCCATTCAAATGGGCGAAGAGATTTTCTTTATCCGCGCCGGGAAATGTACCGAGTGCGTCGGGAGTCACGATAAACCTCAATGCGTCGAATTGTGCCCGATTGAGCAGTGCATTATCCCGAACCCACGTCGTATCGAGACCCGTGAAGCGTTGCTAGAAAAGCATGAACGCTTAACGATTCGCCGTAAAGTAACCAAAGCGATTAAAGACTCGGGACTCTAAGGTGTAGGGCAAGGATGTTAGGAAAAACTCAGTCGCTCTCCAATGAAGCGTTTGACGTTTTCCCATTTTTCCTGAATGGATGACTTTAGGTCGTCCCAATTCCATTGGGGGAAATCCCACGTAGGCCACGTCCACTCCCAATCGCGCCAAGCTTGCCAGAAGTGCTTTAGGGCACGTTGAGAGCGGTACACGAATCGCTCCCAAGTCAATGGAGGCTCGCCTAACTCACTACGGGCTTGAAAGAGAACATCGTCCCAGTTGAGCGTCCACACGGCGGGAGCACGGCGGGTCGCATTGACATCGACTGCTAATCGCACGGGTTTCGTAAAGCGGTCTTCATCAATGAGCGTTCCTTTGAGTTCAATGCGCTCTTCACGCAGTGAGCCATAGAAGGAGCCATGCCAGGCATCCGACTGTAGAGAGAAAGTCGGAATCGTTAAATGCGTCTTATCGGTTTCTACGACTAAACGGCCACGATTAAAGCACGATTGATTCGCACTCTGAAGCAATTCGCTTGGTGGGAGATCGGGTTGTTGCTGAGCCAGGATTGTAAAAAGTTTCGCCACATCGGCTCCCAAGAGGCAGCCCTGAGACAATAGAAATTCTCCATGCCACTGGGTCGCGTCGGAATGGGTTAACTGACCCTGTGCGTCGAGACGAGTTTTTGCCTTCGCAACGATAAAGTGCTGTCCCCACAAATCCTCTAAGGAAACGTCGTCGCCTTGGAGTGCCCCTTTCCATTGCCCATCGGGCGCGAGTTGCCAAACCCCTTGGAGCCTGCTATGCGTTAGCTCAAGGGTCACATTGTCGGTCGAGAGTCCGGTTTGATCGAGGGTGAGGGTACTCGCCAGACGTCGTAGAGTTGATTGGGGGTTGTCCACGTTCAATTGCACTTCGCCTTGCACTTTGCCGAGGTAAGGCAACAAGTAATCTAACCAGCTCCCTTCGATGGGAGGTAATTGGGTCAGGAGAATCTGGCCGCGCAACTGGGGAAGCGGTTCAACGGACGGGTGAGATAGGTGCAAATTAATAGTAACGGGTGCACCTTCGAGTACACCGTCCAGTTGGAAGTGACCTTCCGGTGTTTTGCTATTGAAAGCAAGTTGTCCCAGTAAATGTCCAACCGATTCGTTGGTGTTGGCTTGGTTGAGTGTTAGAGCTAAATCGCTCAGCGTGACATCGTACCGTGCGTCCGTTTCCAGGGTGCTCGTCATGTGTAGGACAAAGGGAAACTGTTCCGAGCGTAGCTTTCCCGTTAGATCCCATTGGGGGAATCGCCAAGTGTGTTCAAGACGCTCAATTTTGGGCATTTTGAAATGGAATTTGCCCAATGAGGTATCAATCTCCCCCGTGAGTACTTGCAGGGTAGGGGTGCGGGTTAAAAGCTGTTGTGCCTCTTGGAGTTGAAGGCTGGCTTTGAGCGGTGCTCCCTGATATTGTCCATCGAGGTAGGCATTGAGATTTTGCCAAAGCATCGCCGAGAGGGGGGTATCATCGAGCCAGTTCACATGCGAGCGAAAGACTATCTGTGTGGTCAGTTCGGGGGTGGCCAGGTGTGTCTGGGCTGTCAGAATAAAGTGTCCGAATTTTTGACGACGTGCTTCAAAAGTGAAACCCGATAGGGTGGAGGGATCATCGGAAAACCGTACCGTCGCCTCGTTGATCTCCACGAGGTCGATAGGATATGCCTGACTGGGAGCAAACGTTTGGGCTAACTCGCTCCATTGCTTGAGTGGTACGGTCGCATCAAGGCCTGTGAGCGCGATTTGATGCACGCGAGGGGTATGCGCAAACACGCTCCATGGACTCAATTCAATACGCAGAGGGCCGTGTGTTGCTTTGAAGAGTTCCGGTGTGTCGGTTTGGAATTCGCCCGTGGGTATCGTCACCGTTAAGGTGGGAAAGATCTTAATAGCAATAGGAGAGGTGGGTTTCCATTGCACGTGGAAATGTTCTGCGAATACGCGGGTCAGACGCTCTTGCACATGGGCAGGAGTAATTTGCGAAAAAAGTGAGACAACAATAATGAGCATCACCAGCGCAATGGCGGTGAGGAAAACCAAGATTCCACGAATGTATTGGCGCATGCTCTTTGTCCCTGAATTGATTGACTGAGCTTATTGTAACGAGATTTACTGGGGAGGTTTGTTGAATACGAGTACGCCTTGTTGAGTGTCTGAATAAAAATGGGCTATACCCATCGGATATAGCCCATGTCGGTATGACGGACCGAGATTAGTCTTGACGACGAATCAAATAGTCGAAGGCGCCTAAAGCGGCTTTAGCCCCTTCGCCTAAACCAATCACCACCTGCTTATAGGGAATGTCGGTACAGTCTCCCGCAGCAAAAATGCCTTCCGCTGAAGTGGCCCCGTGGTTGTCGATGATCACTTCACCGAACGCATTGAGGTCCACGACATCTTTGATCCAGTCCGTGTTCGGAACGAGACCGATCTGTACGAAGCAACCTGCCACATCAATCGTATGCAAGGTGTCGTTGACTTTGTCGCGGTAGGTGAGCGACTTCAACTTAGCGCCATCACCGTCAAGTTGAACGGTGCGCGCATTGGTGAGAATGGTCACGTTCGAGAGTGAACGCACCTTCTGCTGCAATACTTCGTCAGCCTTTAACTGTGCAGGCGACTGTAAGAGCGTCACGTGTTCGCAAATCCCGGCGAGATCGATAGCCGCTTCCACGCCAGAGTTACCGCCGCCCGTCACAGCCACGCGCATGCCCTTAAAGAGCGGACCGTCGCAGTGAGGGCAGTACGCCACCCCATGGCCTTTGTATTCCTCTTCGCCAGGCACATTCAAGGTCTTCCAACGGGCACCGGTCGCGACAATCAGGGCCTTGGTTTTGACTTTGGCGCCTGAGTTGAGGGAGAGTTCCCAGAGGTGACCGACGCGGGTGACCTTTTCGACGCGTTGGTTATTGATCATATCCACATCGTAGGACTGTACGTGCATGGCAAAGTTCTTCGCCAAGGCTTCGCCCGAGGTGGAGATGATCGAGGTGAAGTTTTGAATATCCGCCGTTTCGTTAACCTGACCGCCTAAGCGTTCAGAGATTAAACCCGTGCGTAACCCCTTTCGAGAGGCGTAAATCGCCGCCGTAGAACCAGCAGGACCAGAACCGACGACGAGGATATCAAAGGTGTCTTTTTGCGAAATTTGATCCGCAATTTTTTTCGTGGCGGTGCCGTCAGTATCGAGTTTGGCCAAAATTTCGCCTAACTCATGACGTCCTGACATAAATTCGTTGCCGTTCAAAAAGACTGCAGGTACGGCCATCACATTGCGGCGATCGACCTCTTCACGGAAGTGTGCCCCATCGATACTGGTGACACGCACATTCGGGTTCAAAACCGCCATCAAGTTGAGGGCTTGCACGACATCCGGGCAGTTGTGACACGTCAACGAGAAGAACACTTCAAAGTGAAGGGGTTCCGAGATGGCGCGAATTTGTTCCAACTGGTCATCCGTGATTTTGGGAGGATGGCCCCCCGCTTGAAGAACAGCGAGCACAAAGCTCGTGAATTCATGCCCGAGCGGGGTCCCAGCAAAGCGCACTCCCATATCAGCCCCTTCGGCTGTAATCTGAAAACTGGGAGCACGTTCATTGGGGTTGTTCTCTTTCTCATAAGTCACTTTGTCAGACAGTTGAGCGACTTCAGACAAAAAGGCATCCATATCAGTCGATGCCTTCGAGTCATTCAAATTAGATTTCAGGACAACCGGGCGTTGTAATTTGGTGAAATAAGTACGAAGTTGATTTTGGATATTGGCATCAAGCATGATATTTCTCAAAACAACAGACAAAAAAACCGCAGGAACCAGAGAAAATGGCCTGCGGTTTCCATTGTATGGCTAGAACGTTAGTTCGTCACTAGCGATTAGATCTTACCGACGAGGTCAAGCGACGGCGTCAAGGTTTCAGCACCCGGCGTCCACTTAGCAGGGCAAACCTGATCCGGGTGTTCAGCAACGTACTGAGCAGCCTGAACCTTGCGCAAGAGTTCCTTGGCATCGCGGCCGATACCGCTGTCATGGTGTTCCATGATGATGATCTTGCCTTCGGGGTTGATCACGAAGGTGCCACGTTCGGCCATGCCTTCTTCGGGGATCAACACTTCGAAGTTGCGCGAGAGGACCTGAGTCGGGTCGCCAATCATCGGGAACTGAACCTTACCAACCGCGGCAGAGCTAGCATGCCAAGCCTTGTGCGTGAAGTGCGAGTCCGTGGAGACCGCATAGATTTCAACGCCAAGCTTCTTGAAGGCTTCATAGTTTTCAGCGAGGTCTTCCAATTCGGTCGGGCACACAAACGTGAAGTCGGCCGGATAGAAGAAAACGACGGACCAGTGACCCTTGAGATCAGCTTCCGTCATCGTAACAAACTTACCTTCGTGGAAAACGTCAGCCTTAAACGGCTTGATTTCGGTATTCAGTAAAGACATATCTTTAACTCCAAAATAATGTTGGGATGTGACCCGTTCTAAGTGTCATTAATACTAGCAAAAAATTATCGATTTTGCAATAGTGAAAGCAAAAAACTATTAGGCAGGCTTTGTAACCACGTGCTTCGCACATGAAAAAAGGTGATTTTTCTACAGAAAAATCACCTTGTTATTTTGTTACGGGTTTTTGTTCCCTTTAAAGTGGCGACGAATTTCTTGGCGCAGATTCGGTGCAAGGCGCTCAAGCGCATCCATCGTGGTAAAGACCGACGCACGCCCGCGTTGGGAGAGGTCCCGGAAGCGACTTAAGAGCTCATTTTCTTCTTCGATCGGTTTGTGACGTTCATTGGTGAGAACAAAGAGCACATCAAAGCCACAGGAGTGCAGACGTGGCAAATTGTAGATACCGGGGTCAGCTTTACCACTTTCAAACTGTTCGTAAACGTCGTTCGGTACCCCCAACAGTTGTGCAATTTGACGCACGCTGTATCCTAAACGCAGACGTTCTGCTTGAAGACGTGCTCCAATTTCTTGGCGGTGTTTGGACGTAGTGGTCGCCATTGAATCGATCCTACAAAGAAAGTTAAGTTTCAAACAAACATCATACAAAAAAGAGATTCTCTTGAGCAAGAGAATCTCCTTGACGGGATTGTGAGGCTTGCGACTAGACGTTAAAGAGGAAGTTCATCACGTCCCCATCTTGCACGATATAGTCTTTGCCTTCGGCGCGCATCTTACCCGCTTCTTGAGCCCCTTTTTCACCCTTAAAGGCGATGTAGTCCTCAAACGCAATGGTTTGCGCACGGATAAAGCCACGTTCAAAGTCCGTATGGATGACGCCAGCCGCCTGAGGCGCCGTATCCCCTTTGTGAATGGTCCACGCACGCACTTCTTTGACACCGGCGGTGAAGTAGGTTTGTAAGCCAAGCAGTTCATAACCCGCACGAATCACACGGTCGAGACCGGCTTCGGTCATCCCCATATCCGCAAGGAACATGGCCTTATCTTCTTCGGATAAGTCGGCAATTTCGGATTCAATCTTGGCACAAACGGCTACCACAGGCGCATGCTCCGTGGCGGCATAGCCTTTCACGGCGTCTAACAAGGGGTTGTTGTCAAAGCCTCCTTCTTCGACGTTGGCCACGTACATGACGGGCTTGACGGTCAATAAGAAGAGCGGACGAATGATGGCGAGTTCTTCGGCACTCAACTTCAGCGTACGAACGGCTTTCCCTTCATTGAGCACAGGGAGCACTTTTTCGAGCACGGTCACTAATTTGAGTGCTTCCTTGTCGCCACCCGAACGAGCTTGTTTGGAATAGCGATTGAGTGCCTTTTCTACGGTTTGCAAGTCGGCAAGGGCAAGTTCGGTATTGATGACATTGATGTCGTCCAACGGGTCCACTTTACCGGCGACGTGAACGATGTTGTCGTCATCAAAGCAGCGAACAATATGAGCGATGGCATCACACTCGCGAATGTTCGCTAAGAATTGGTTGCCTAACCCTTCCCCTTTGCTGGCGCCTGCGACCAGACCAGCAATATCCACGAACTCAACCGTAGCCGGGACAATTTTTTGAGGGTTGACGATTTCAGAAAGTTGGTTAAGACGGGGATCGGGCACTTCAACGATCCCGACATTTGGTTCGATCGTACAGAAAGGATAGTTTTCTGCCGCAATACCGGCCTTGGTTAATGCATTGAAGATGGTCGACTTACCCACGTTCGGTAAGCCTACGATGCCACACTTTAAACCCATAGTAGTGTCTCAAAAAAGAAAAAAATATTAGTCGTAAGCGCCAGTCGCTTTAGCGTGTCACTATTCTAAATGATCCGTTTTGCGATCGGCTAAAAAATCCGCTAGCTGGCTCAGTTCTGTTTCATTAAAAACGCGAATCCCGTGTTGAGTTAACAGTGCACTGGTGACCCCGTCCCCAGGGCGCAACTGACGTACAAAGCGACCGTCATAAATTTCACTTCGACCACAGGATGGGCTTTTGGATTTGAGTAGGGCCACCAACGCTCCCGCACGTTGTGCACTCGCCAGAGCGGCATGAGCTCCCTCAGAAAAGGCGAGCGTGACGTCCTTACCTTGTTGGGTGAGGACCCGTGCGTCACCCCGAAGGACGTCATGCCCATCCCCTCCTTGAATCTCAGCAGGCTCGCGCGGAGTAGGGAGTCCCCCTAACGTTTCAGGACAGACCGCAATCCAATCCTCCGGGGGTACGCCGTGCTCACGTAACCAAACACGGAGGTCGCCCGAGGCATGTCCATCCCAGCGACAAGCATTTGAAAGTAAGCACTTACTCACAAGGATTTTCATGGGTTACCTCGTTCCCTTGGTGTTTCTTAGGCGCTCGGGTGATTGTGCTTAGAGGAGCTGTATTTGCCAATATGACGTTCAAAGGCTTGTACATCACCCGCTAAGAGTTTCCCGAGTCCATTCAAAGCGGCCGTGAGGCATTCATCAATCGCGCTTTGATGTTCGCTTGAGGGCGTACCCAGAACGAAGTCTGCTACGCCCATGGGCAAATTGAGGCGGTTGGGATGACCGATACCGACTCGAAGTCGCCAATAGTCATTATTGCCGAGTTTCAAGGAAATATCGCGCAACCCATTGTGACCGCCATTGCCACCACCAAACTTCAACTTCATGGCTCCAGGCACCAAGTCAAGGTCATCGTGCACAACCAAGATTTGTGCAGGACT
>CAJJMF010000046.1 GCA_905192805.1 uncultured Sutterella sp.
TTCTGTTATACGAGCTGGAAAATTCGAATGGAAATGTAAGTTTGAGAGTGATGTGCTATTGGAAATGAAATTTTCAGAAGAGCTTTATCGTTATAAGGGTGAAGTCTTTAAAATGTCTTTCCGTCTGAAAAATAGAGATGAGGTTGTCGTATTTTATGGAGACTTAAATAAATCAGGCCGAGATTTTGATCTAGACTATCCAATGATTATAAATTGGATTAGAAAAAATTTGCAATGGGCAAATATCAGACTTGATGATTTGTCAGAAATGAAGGTCATACCATATTATGAAGTAAAAATTTATGAGGATGATGTAAGAATTATCCAAAATGTGGCATTAGATGATTATTACATAGTATGGCGCGATATTATTGGAACTGGAGGAGCATCCAGAATTAACGATCTTCACAACCAAATTAAAAATAGGAGTAAGTTTGAAGACTTTCTAGGTATTGTCTTTAATTTTAAGTAAATATATTGATTTATTTTTTTGATTATGTGAGAGGAGTAGGATTTTAATAATCCTATGTTCAAAAAAGGGTCTTGCCCATTGTCTTGGCAAGACCCTTGAGGGTTGAGCGACGTAACGCGTTAGAAGCGGTACTGAGCCTGCAAACCGAAGAGGTAAGCGTCTAAGCGTTCAAATTCGCCAATCTTCTTACCCTGATCGTTGTAGATGCCGCGTTCATGCACACCGTGTAAGTGTGCTAAACCAAAGTCGGCCTGGAACGCTTCGGAGAAGTGGTACGAGGCACCCACGGAGAACCACCAACGGTCCGCATCCGGAATCGTGCCCGAACGCAATTCAGGTTGCGAGATCGGGGAGCGTTCGTAACCAAAACCGGCACGCAACGTCCACGTCGGATTTAAGCGATAGTCCGCACCCACCGTGTAGAGGTAGGTATCACGCCATTCGGTCTTAATCGAGCGGGAGGTGCTGAAGTTAGGCATCGTGGCGAGATTGCCTCCCATGCGCATGTACGCCACCTGCTGTAAGGAGCGCACCACCGGGGAATCCAACGTCAAGTCCGTAAAGCTCGACCAATCTGTCTTACGCGCCGACGCGTACACGCTCCACGTGGGGTTGATGTCCCAAGCGGCGGAGAGGATGAAGTAGCTCGGAGCGTCCATCGTGATGTAGGAGTCGTACGTCTTACCCATCACCTTTAAGTCGCCGTCCGTCTTATGTGTGACAGCCGAGCGGTAGGATAAGCCCACACGCACGTTTTCTAAGGGCGACCACATGGCGCCAATGTTCCAACCCCAAGCGAAGTTTTCCTGCTGCGCGTCAAAGTCAGCCCCCGCGACCGTAAAGCCTAATTTGGCCTTCACGTACTGCAAGCTCACACCCCCACCAATACTGAACGTATCGGTCACTTTAAAGGCGAGGTTCGGGTTCAAATCCACCACCTTGATCGAGGCGCGATAGCCACGGTCAGCCTGATCCCAATGGGCATCGTATTCGGTCGATAAGCCAAACGGAACGGTGAAACTTAACCCCGTCCAGAGACGGTCCGTGAGCTGTTTGGTCACATAAAGGAACGGAACGAATTCGGGCTTTTTACGACCATTTTGGTCGTGCGAAGCGTCCGTATCGCTCTTATAGGGAAGGTTTAAACCAACGCCCACACCACCGGCCTGAATCTGCAGACCAGAATGAAGGGTCATCGAAGCGGGGTTGTAGAAGGTACCCGATAAATCGGTACCGTCCACGCCCATACCCGCGTAGGAACGGCCTAAGGCCAAGGAAGATTGTTCCGTTAATTGGAAGCCACCGGCGAGCGCAACGCTCGTCGAGGACGCAAATAAAACGGCCAGGGAGACCGCTTTCAAAGCAAACTGTTGCACGGTGTTAAGCCTTTTAAGGGATAGGGTTGAATGTTCTGGGCTATCCATGGAGGGACAAACTGGTGTCGACAAAGGGGATATTGGTAATGAGGGTGTCCCGTCGGGGACATGTAGTAATCACCCTAACCTCTGGGGGCCCGTTTATACGAAAGGGCTCACCTTAGCACAGGCTTTTACGTAAAACTAGTGGATTAGAGTAAACGGATGAGGGTGAGGGATGGGTGTGAAAAAGCCGTCCAACCCCAAGTGAGAGAAGGGAAGGACGGCTTTCGGCGTTAAAAACGGATTAGCTTAGAAGCGGTATTGCATCTGAGCGCCTAAGAGGAAGGCGTCCAAGCGCTTGAACTTACCAACCTTTTCGCCACCGACTTCGCTATACATGTCGCGTTCGCCAATGCCGTGCAAGTGGGCAGCGCCAAAGTCGATCGTGAAGCGTTCGGTCGCGTGGTACGTACCACCCAAGCTCAACCACAAGCGTTTCGCATCTGGGATCACGCCCGTGCGCGTATCGGCGTACTTGATCGGGCTCGTTTCTAAACCGATACCGGCGCGGAACGTCCAGGTCGGGTTGAAGCGATAGTCAAAGCCAACGGAACCGAAGTAGGTATCCTTCCAACGGTTATCAATGCTGGTACCCGTCCCGCTTGCGGTCTTGATGCTCAATTCACTGAAGCTCGACCAGTCGGTCCAGCGTAACGTCCCGTAGACGCTCCACTGCGGGTTCACATCCCAAGCCACATTCAACATGGCCCACGCCGGAGCGGACACCACGGCTTCACCCGCCATGCTATCCATGCCCATCATCGCCAGACCCTGATTGACGCGGGTCGCTAAGGCAGCGATCGGTGCGGCGGAGGAGAGTTCTAAGTCACCCTTGGCGGTGTGTTCGATTTCGGAGCGATACGACAGGCCGACGCGAACATTTTCGGCGGGCGTCCACATCGCACCGATGTTCCAACCCCATTCGCCACTATCGGCGTTAAATTTCGCGTTCAACGGACCTACGCCAAGCTGGGTACCATCTTTGGCAGTCTTCAACGTAGCGTCCACGTACTGGTAGGAAATGCCAGCACCGATGGAGAATTTTTCATTAATCTTCCACGCCACGCTCGGGTTGATATCCACGGTCATGATCTTGGAGTAGTAACCACGGTGGTTCAAGTCCCAGTTCGAACCGTAGCTCGTCTGCATACCAAAAGGCGTCGTGATCGAAAGACCGGCATAAATCTGATCATTGAACTGATGCACAACGAAGAGGTGCGGAACGGGCGAAGCCTTTTCACGGCCGTTTTCCGTATGGCCATTTTCCCCTTCGTATTCAAGGTTCAAGTCCACCCCAATGACGCCAGCCTGGACGGTGGTACCCGAATGCAAGGTCATCGTCGCGGGGTTGTAGTAAGCGCCAGACACATCGGCACCATCAACGCCAACACCAGCGTAGGAGCGACCGAGACCGAGAGCAGATTGTTCAGTGAGCTGGAAGCCACCAGCTTGAGCTTGAAGCGCTGCAAAAGCCGAACTCACAACAACGGCCATCAGGGCAGGGCGAAAATTCATTTTGGAAATTCCTTTTTGGTTGAGGAGGAAAAAACAACAAAGCGGACAGCGAGACCTGTCCTCGACCTTGCGTATTCTGCGGTTCTCAACCCGTGAAAAAAGATGAAAAATCTAAGGGTAAACCCTATGTGATAGACGGATTAGTCTGTTAAGATGATGGGCAGAAAATTCGGTTATTTTTCTTAATTCATGGGGAGTTTTTAGATTTATTAGTGTTAATTTTTGTGCGAAAAGCCTCTTTTTCATCCGCGCGGATTAATCTGCCAAAAATGTGACTAAATATTTCTAAAACAGTCTATACCCTTCGGGGAGAGGAAGTCTGCTCACAACCAGCGCTTCCATGAGTGAAAGCGTGTCGATTCCACAGTGAGCACAGTACAATGAAGGAACCGGATAAGGAGTGCGCAATCGCCTCGCTTATCCACTCGTTTGTGTCCTCAGTCGCTCAGCGTGGGAGTCGGTTTAGTTATGTTGGAATCCTCCAATATTGTGGGATTAATTTGTGCGGCAGGCATCGGGTCGCGAATGGGACTCGGATTCCCGAAACAGTATTTACGCATTGCGGGGGTACCGATCGTGGTACATACCGCCCGAGCACTCGCCTCCGTGAGTCGCATGAGTGACATCGTGATTGTGGTAAGCCCTACGGACCCGTATATCGATGACATTACCCCGTTGCTCCCCTCGCAATGTCGTGTGATCAAGTGCGGAGGGGATACCCGTGCGGAGTCCGTGCGAAACGGTCTATTACGGTCTGGATTTGGTCCCACCGATTGGGTCCTTGTGCATGATGCCGCACGCCCCTGCGTGAAAGCCTCAGAGGTGGCGCACTTGATCGACTCGGTGACGCAAGATATGTCGGTGGCGGGCGGGATCTTGGCGATGCCGGCGGTCGATACGTTAAAGCGTGTCGATGAGGCACGTCGTATTGTGCAAACCGTGGATCGAAAAACGGTCTGGCGTGCGGCAACGCCACAAATGTTCCGGGTGCGCAACCTCAGTTTGGCGCTCTCGGGAGACCTCAGTGACGTGACCGATGAGGCTTCCGCCATGGAACGTTTAGGACTGACGGTCAAAATCGTGCCGTGTCGCACGAGTAACATCAAAGTCACGGAACCCTCAGATGCCTCGTTGGCAAAATACCTATTAGGAGAAGAATCCATGCTCGGAATTCGTGTTGGCCAAGGTTATGACTCGCACCGTTTAGTCGAAGGGCGCCCCCTCATTATCGGTGGGGTGACGATCCCCTACGAGAAAGGGCTTGATGGGCATTCGGACGCGGACGTACTGTTGCATGCCATCACGGATGCTGTGTTAGGGGCGGCCGCGCTGGGGGATATTGGACAACATTTCCCGCCGACGGATGAACGCTGGAAAGGGGCCGATAGCCGGGAGTTACTCAAGGCGGTCGTGGCGCTTGCCCGTGAACACGGCTGGGAAATCGTCAATTGCGATGCCACGGTTGTCGCCGAACGCCCCAAACTCGCTCCCTATAATGCCGCCATTCGTGAGAGTGTGGCGCAAACGTTGGGCATTACGATTGACCGCGTGAACATCAAGGCGAAAACCAACGAAAAACTCGACGATGTCGGCGCCCAGTTGGGCATGATGGCGCAGGCGGTGGTGCTCTTACAGAGCGCCTAAGGGAGTTCACCATGTTACGGGTACGTTTGCCTTCCCCCCTAGGCGATTTGGTGGCGACGGTCAGTGACGCAGGGCTTCACGGTTTAGCCTTAGGGGAGTCGCTCGAGGGGACCCAACGGGTCTCTGAGCTCGCTGCTGGCATACTGCGTACGCAGGTTGAACAGTTGGAGCAGGCGCTGGCCGCGTATTTCGCAGGGGATCGTGAGGCGCTTGAGCGGTTGCGCCTACCCTTGATCGAAGCGGGTACCCCCTTTCAACGTCGTGTCTGGGCCGCCTTACGTTCGATTCCCCCAGGCGAAGTGCGGACCTATGGGGAGATCGCCCACGCGGTAGGCAATCCGCAAGGGGCCCGAGCCGTCGGCATGGCCTGTAACCGAAACCCGATTTTGTTGGTGACCCCGTGCCACCGTGTCGTGGGGGCCAATGGGGCGCTCGGGGGCTTTGGTTGTGGAATCGAGGCGAAAGTGAGGCTACTCACCCTGGAAGGGGTATTGGGGACGTTGTGCCTCGATGCCTAACGCTTAACACCTAACGCCTAACGCACAAAGCCCGAACGCTGTGTGCGTTCGGGCTTTGGGAGATGACGGTTAACTCTCGTCGCTAGGGGATGTCTCGTTCGCAGCCGTTTGGGACTGCTTTTTGGCTTCCTTCTGGGCCTCTTTTAGGCGTTTCTTTTCGGCTTTTTCTTCTTCTTTTTTCTCTTTTTGTGCTTGCGCCTTCAAGGTTTGTTCGGTGGTTACCGGGAAGCGAATAATCACTTTCAACCCGTGCGAGCCGTAGGTATCGAGTACCACGGTGCCGCCCGAGCGGCGAACAATACGATCCACGATCGCCAGCCCTAAGCCCGTCCCCGTCACGCCACTGCGTGCACTTTCGCCACGTTCAAAGGGGCGCATCACGCGTTCGCGTTCTTCTTCGGGTAACCCTCGACCTTCGTCCGAGACGCTCAATTCGGCGGTCTTACCACCGTCGATCTTTTTGAGTTCCACATGTAAGCGCAACATGCCATCTTCACTACGCCCATAGCGCTGGGCATTGGTAAAGAGGTTTTGCACCGCACGCGAGACTTCCAAGGGGTGCGCAAGGACGGTTAACCCGTCTTCCATTTGGGTCGTGAGTTCAATCGAGCTGTCACTCTTAATACGGGCGTTGTCGATCGCTTCTTCAACGATTGACCCAAAGTCTAAGAGCGTTTGCTTTTCTTGACTATGGCGTGCGTAGGCTAAGAACTGGTTCACGATGTTTTCCATCTGTTCCAAATCACTGACCATCGCGTTACGGGAGTCGTCCGACAAATTCGCCAACTCCACTTCAAGGCGCAACCGCGTAATGGGAGTACGCAAGTCATGACTCACCCCAGCTAAGAGCAACTCACGGTCCGCTTCCATACGACGCAAGTCTTGTACCATGCGGTTAAAGGAGATGTTCACCGCAGAAATTTCGGCCGTGGAGGCGTTCTCGGGCAGCGGATCCGGGTTTTTCCCTTGCCCAATTTGGGTGGCAAAGTGCGAGAGCTGTGCCAAGGGTTGAATCACGTGACGTGTGAGTAGCGTGGCCCCGGATAAGCTCGCGATACAGGCCGCAAACGCCCACCAGATCCAGGCCGTCCCAAAAGGCGGATCCAGTACGTCCTCACTAATTTGTAGCCAATACGCATCCCCTTCGATATCGATCGACACCCATAAGCCACTGATGTGGTTCACGTTACTTGCTAAGACCGTATCGTGCCCTAAGGTGTTTTTGACGATTTGCACAATGAGGGCATTAAACCCGTCGCCCGGCAGCGGAACGACGCGGTCCGTGGGCTCACGCGGCGAAATGATCAGCTTTTCACGGGTCGCGAGCATCTTCAGTAAGTCGATACGATAGAGCGGATCGGCGGAAACGAGCGCGTACTTGGTGAGATTGGCCGTGGAAATAATGTGCTGAGCCACCCCTTGCGAGTAGGGTAACTCCGAGAGCACACGAAAACTTTGCAGCCAGCCAATGGCTGAAAAGAGAATGAGGCTACATAAGAGCAGGAACGTGCGCCAAAACAAACTGGGGCGTCGATTGCGTGGAAACATGAGCGTATCCGTTCGTGAAGAGCGTTGAGTGGGTGATAAGGCTAGTATACCGAGTCCCAAGCAATACGCCTCGCGATGGGAGTCACGAGGCGTTCTAAAAAAAGTCCGTTGCGCGGGTGGGGCATCCCCACCCGTTGAGCGTTAGCTCGCTTGCGGCTCTTCTTTATTCGCGGCGGCATCGCCTTCAGCAGGCGTGTCATCCGGAATGAACACGTAGCCCAAGCCCCAGACCGTTTGCAGATAGCGCGGCTTGGAAGGATCGACTTCAATCAACTTACGCAAACGCGACACCTGCACGTCCAAAGAACGGTCAAACGCTTCGTATTCACGACCACGGGCCATTTCCATCAACTTGTCACGCGACAAGGGCTGACGCGGATGGCGAGCAAAGGCCTTCAAGACGGCGAATTCCCCCGTTGTTAACTGCACGACTTCGCCATTTTTCTTCAACACGCGGGTACCCAAATCCAATTCGAATTCCCCAAAGCGAACCACTTCGTTTTCCATGGAGGGAGCCCCCGGGGCGTCGGGTGCCGGACGGCGACGCAATACGGCATGGATACGGGCTAACAATTCACGCGGGTTAAAGGGCTTAGCAATATAGTCGTCTGCCCCTAATTCCAAGCCCACGATACGGTCGACGTCTTCGCCACGGGCCGTCAACATGATGACCGGCGTTTGGTCATTGGCCGCACGGATGCGACGCAAAATCTGCAAACCGTCTTCGCCCGGCATCATCAAGTCCAAAATGAGCGCGTCAAAGTGTTCACGCACCCACAAGCGATTCATGGCAGCGCCATTTTCACTCACAAAAACCTGAAAACCGTTTTCACCCAGATAGCGACGAAGCAAATCGCGCAAACGGGGGTCGTCGTCCACAACGAGAACTTTGGGGTTGCGTTCCATATTAGGCTCCTTATATAGGGCACTCAGCTCGGCGCTCCCGGCTGAGTAAAGGGAGGGCGCTGTTGCGAGAATGCAAATAAATTCTGATGACTTTATTCTGTACTGTTACAAATGAAAGTGCCAGAAAAACTATAAAAATTTACAAATTATCCTCCTTGTAACAATTCAAGGAGGCTTATATAGATTACTGAAATTTTGGGAAAAATATAATTTTTAAGTGTTGGATTGATGATCCCATAAATTGGGTATCTTGAAGAAAAGATTTCATCCCTTATTTTTGGGATGTTTTTGGGCTAGAAGCATTTATTTACTCATCGCTACGAGTCGCTTCGAGTCAACCTGATATAGTCGAATCAACACCTCTCAACATCATCGTAGATCAGGTCGTTATGAGAACAAGTGCTATCTTTATCCTTTGTTGCCTTGGCTGTGTAGGCGTCAACGCTAATCCTGCGCCCGACACGTTGGTGTCGCTCGATGCGTTGATGGCACCTCCTGAACCGCCAAATGTGCGCTTGTGGAGCGAAATGGACGCTCAGAGTCGCGCACAACTTTGGCCGTTTTTGGATTCGGTGACACGCTCGACACACTGGCGTGATATGTCCAAGAAGGAACGGGAAGATATGCGCAGCTTTTTGTCCCCGGCGGAAGTCGAAAAAATTCGTCGCCGGTACTGTTTCACGGAAGATCAACAAGCGCAGCATCGCCCCCGTCCTGGCGTCAGACCGTTGCGTGAACATGACAAGTCGTTAATGCGTCAGCAAATTATGGAAGTGCATATTGAGATGTTCCCCCGCGGAGCCCATGCACATCGCTTACGTCCCAACGGACCCGCAGACGCTGAGCATGACAATAACTAGTCACGAGTTTACGCACAACTAACGTTTAACTTATCGTACACGTGGCATGGCAGTCGGAAAAAACGGCTGCCATTGTCTTTATGGGCGTCGCGAAACGCAGTGCGCGAACGTTCACGCCTATAATACGAGCACGATTTACTACTGCTTACGTCTTTTTAGACCATGACAAAACCCTATTTATTGGCCCTCGATACCGCGCACCAAGTCTGCTCCGTGGCCCTCGTGAATTCCCAAACCCAAGCGACGTTTTATCGCAATGAAACCGTGGGCAACCGCCATGCGGAACGCATTCTCACGATGATCGATGAACTGTTGGCGGAAGCGGGCATCACCAAAGCGGACGTAGGCACGATCGCGTTTGGCCAGGGGCCAGGCAGCTTCACGGGGTTGCGTGTCGCCTGTGGCGTGGCCCAAGGCTTAGCCTGGGGACTCGCGGTGCCGCTCGTTCAGATCAATAACCTTTTAGCCACGGCGCAAGCGTTGCGTGAAGCGGGATCGGTCAAAACGGGCGACATTGTCGCGATTGTGAACGACGCGCGTATGGAAGAAATTTATGCCCGTATATTTCGCGTGCCAGCCGAGGGTGAACGTCTGGAAGCGCTCACTGATAATGTGCTCATTAAACCCGCGATGTTAGAGGCGTGGTTAGCGGAGTATGCAGTGACACATGTGGCGGGTTCGGCGCTTGCGGCCTACGGGTTAACGCCCTCTGCGACGGTGTTGCCGAGCCCCGAGACAATGATTGTGGCTTTAGCGCGTTTAGCCTTGGCGCCCACTCCCGAGGAAGCAGTGAGTCCCGCGAATGCCCACCCCGTGTACGTGCGCGATCGCGTCGCGTTAACGATTGAAGAACGTGCCCATGGGGAGCGTTTGTGATGGCTGAGCTCACTTTTCGCCCCATGGCGCTTGAGGATGTGAAAGCCGTCGCCATGGGCGAAAAGCGCGTTGAAGAGACCCCGTGGATCGAAGTGGACTTTATCAACGCCATTCGCAATGACTGGATTGCGATCGTGGGTGTCGTGGACGCGACGATTGTGTCCTGGGCCGTGGTGATGCCCGTTTTGGATGAGTCGGATCTGTTAACGATTGGGGTCATCCCCGAAGCACAACGCCAGGGGGTGGGCGAAGCCACCCTGCGTGCGATTCTCGACGCCGCCCAAGCGCGAGGGGTGACGAAATGTCACTTGGAAGTGCGGGAAAGTAATCGACGGGCACAACGGCTTTATGAGAAACTAGACTTTGCCTATGTCGGACGCCGTAAAGGCTATTACCGACTCGATACAGGGCGTGAAGATGCGCTCCTGATGACCAAAACCTTCGACGCGGTGGCGTAATCGGCAGAATATTCGAGCACTCAAGGAGCAAAACGCGATGGATACGTTGGTAGAGAATCGTTTGTGGGACGCCCTCAAGATCGGTCCGCAGTGGTTGCTGCGTGACGGGGATGCGCTCGCCGAGGCGATTGAAGACGACCGTCAAACGGAAGTGGCTGCCGTCGCGAGCGCAGCCGAACCCGCGAGTGCCCCCGCTGTCGCTCCACGGACGTCGTCCTCGTCCTCGGGGTGGCAAACCCCACCCAATACGGCGCCACGCACGGTGAGTGCTCCGCCCCGTGAATTAACTCAAGTCGCCCAACGCCGAGAAGCCACGACGGAACCGGCGCGCACAGTCATACCGAGTGTGGCGGCCGCCGAGGCCATGGCCAGTGCACCCAGCCCACGCATTATTCCGATCACAGATGCCAAACGCGCTGCCATTTTGAATGCCTCGTGGGAAGAACTTCAAACGCTGGCTGAGGAGTGTCGCGCTTGCGTGATGGGCGAGACCCGTCACAAGGTGGTGCTCAGCGATGGGGGCTATCCGAAAGACTTTGTGATTGTCGGGGAAGCGCCGGGGCGCGAAGAAGATTTGCAAGGTATCCCCTACGTGGGTAAGTCGGGGCAACTCTTAACGTCGATGCTCGAATCCTTAGGGTTACGTCGCCCCGAGGATGTCACCCTCATTAACGTGGTGAAGTGTCGCCCCAGTGAAACCAATCGTGACCCCGCTCCCGAAGAAATCGCCGCCTGCTCGGCCTATTTGATTCGCCAAATGCAGCTCTTACAACCCAAAGTGGTCCTCATCACCGGACGCTTTGCGATGCAAGCCCTCTTAGGGCTCGATGCCAATGCGCGGATTGGTCAAGAGCGCGGAAAAATTCATGACGTCACTTGGCATGGCCTCACCTTTAAAGCGGTAGTGACCTACCACCCGTCTTACTTACTACGACGCCCGCAAGAAAAACGTGCCGCCTGGAGTGACCTTTTGTTACTGAAAGCGGCGTTTGAGGCGTCAGGACTTGCTATTCTTGGTCATTTCCGAGCCCAAGATTAAGGGGCTCGCCGGCAATGACTGAGTCACTAACGCTATGACAACTCCTATCGATCAATCGAGCGTCTCCGAATCGTCAGCGTCGGAGATGGATTACGCGAGCGCATTGCGCGCTACGGAACGCGAAGCCAAGCTCACGCTCGGTTTAGCCCTCAAAATTTTCCTCGTGTTCTGGTTAGCCATCTTTTTGTTAAAAGATGTACCGGTCGCGTTTTGGGGATTACCCCTTTGGTTCTGGCTCTCCTGCGTGGGGTGCTACCTCTATGCCTCGTGGGGCATTTGGACGCTGGTGCGCCACCACTTTGTGGACGTGGATCTCGATCGCGTGGCCGAGGCTGAACGCGCGCGTTTAGCAGCCAACGAGAAGGAGATGCCATGATTCTGATCCCGTTACTGGTTTTTCTCGTGGGGTTACTGCTCACGAGCTTGTGGGCCGAACGCCATACCAAAACGACCTCCTTTACGTTGCAGTACTTTGTGGGGGAACGCACCCTCAACGGCTTTGTGCTTGCCATGACCTTGGTGGCGACCTATGGGAGTGTGAGTTCCTTTGTCTCGGGGCCTGGGATTGCGTGGAATTTAGGCTTAGGATGGGTGGTTTTTGCGGCGCCCCAAGTCATTGCAGGCTTTTTACTCCTTGGGGTCGCGGGCAAGAAATTGGCCTTAGTCGGTCGCGTGACGGGCGCGGTGACGGTCATTGATATTATTCGTGCGCGCTACGGTAACCGCCGAGTCGGGCGCAGTCTTGCGGTACTCTTAGCACTACTGATGCTTCTCTTTTTCACCACGATGATGGTGGGGCAGTTTATTGGGGGCGCGCAAATTTTTGCGAAAGCCGCGCACATCGATTACCCGTGGGCACTTTTGCTCTTTGGGGTGTTGACCGTGGCCTACACCGGGTTAGGGGGCTTTCGGGTGGTGGCTTTCACCGACATGATTTGTGCCCTCTTTATGATGGCTGGCATGGTGCTCTTGGGGGGCTATGTACTCGATATGGGCGGCGGGCTCACGGCGATCATGGCGAAACTCGCCACGATGACACCACGCCCAGGCACCGAGCCTGGCGTTCTCTTGGATCCGTTTGCCGGTGGGGCGCTCTCCTTTCCGTTACTTTTGTCGGCGTGGGTGCTCGTTGGCTTTGGGACCCTTGGGTTACCGCAGTCGGCGGTGCGTGCGCTCTCTTACCGCACCAGTGCCGACTTACACCAAGCGATGTGGATTTCGACAGTGGTGTGTGGGGCCCTGATGATTGGGATGACGCTCTTAGGGGTGCTCATCCGCGGGGTGATGGACGTACCCGTTGCGCAACTCGGGTCGACTGACGCGATGATGCCTACCTTTATTGCCCAGCATATGCCGCCTTGGGTGGCGGGCGTGATGTTGATTGGCCCCTTGGCCGCAACGATGTCGACCGTGAGCTCTTTGTTGCTCGCCGCGTCGTCCGCCATCATTAAGGACTTACTTTTGGTGTGGCGACCCGAGTGGGAAACGCAGTCCGCGCGAGGGCTCACGTATTTTACGAAGGGTTTTACAACACTTTTAGGCGTAGTGGCTTTACTATTAGCTCTTTTCCCGCTTGATGTCATTGCCTGGATTAATCTTTTTGCCTTTGGCGGTCTTGAGTTAGCCTTTTTATTACCCCTCATTGGCGGACTCTTTTGGTCACGGGCAACGGCGTGGGGTGCACTCACCTCCGTACTCGGAAGCCTCGTGGTGTATTTGAGTATTTCGGTATTCAAAATCCCCGTAGGGGGGTTCCATGCCATTGTGCCTGCGATGCTGGTGGCGTTTGCCCTTTACGTTGGCGTTTCGCTCTTAGGGCGTCCAGAGGCAGCGCCTGCGTTTTTTGCGAGCACAAAACGTGACTAAACCGTAACGCGCGAATGTGCGACACTGTTGTCTAGGTCTTCCAGTCAAGCCAGGGAAACCCGTCACTTTTGACGGAAAAGACACAATCACTCAAACACTCGACGCTAAAACATGACGATCTTGATTCAAATCATTGGTGCCGTGGCCTTACTGGTGTGGGGCACGTATTCGATCCGAACCGGGATGTTCCGTACGTTCGGGGACCAGTTGCGCCGATGGCTTGCCAAAAATTTAAGCTCCCGACTCTCCGGGTTTGTCGCCGGTATGGGGCTCTCGATGATGTTACAGAGTTCGACCGCCTCCGCGCTCGTGGTATCGAGTTTTCAGAAAAAGGGGCTGGTCACGACGGCGATTGCACTCGCCAGTGTATTGGGGGCGGACTTCGGTAGTGCCGTGATGGTGCGCCTATTGAGCTTTAACCTCGCGAGTTTGGTTCCCGTGTTGCTCTTTGTGGGGGTAGTGCTCTACCTCAAAAAGGAACGCACCCCGTATGGACAGTTTGGGATTATTTTGTTGGGGTTGGCGTTTGTGATGCTCGCCCTACAGATGATCTCGAACGCGACGGCGCCGCTAAAAACCAACACGGATTTATTGGTCGTCTTTGAACACCTGGAGTCTACGCCCGTGATCGCGATTGCGACCGGAATGGTGTTGGCGCTCGTGTGTTTCTCCTCACTTGCGGTGGTGATGATTACCGCGGGGATTGTCGCCTCGGGCGTGATTACCGCTCATGCCGGTCTCTGGGTGGTGCTGGGTGCCAATTTAGGGAGCGCCTTTTTGGCGGTGATTACCACCTCGGGTTCGAGTCCCGTGGCACGTCGTGCGCCGACGGGTAACTGCTTTTTCCGTATGGGGGGCTTTTTGCTCGGGGTCCTCTGGGTGAGTCTCTTACCCAAGACGCTCGCCATTTTCTCCCACATCGATGGGGGCGTGATTTACTTCCATATCCTCTTTAACGGCGTCACGGCGATCGCCGGGCTACTGACCGTTGGTACGATGGCCAAGATCGTTGAAACGATCCTTCCCTCGAAGACCGTGCAAGAAGAGGACGAAAGCGCGACGCGACTGCTGACGCAAGAGGGGCTCTTATCGGCACAAACGGCCTTGGAAGCGTCTCGCCAAGAGGTGTTACACACGGTGGAACTCTTGATGCGGTTCTGGAACGATATTCACGAGTTGCTGATCCGTAACCCCGAGTACGGCGAAATTCAATTAATGCGTGAACGTCGTAAGAGTATCTACACGCGTTGCCAATCGATTACGCGCTACATGACCGAAGTCTTACAGATGGCGCTTACCTCGCACGAGGCGCGCCAATGGCAAGAGTTGCGTAACGGCAACGGCGCCATCGAATTGGCCACCCGTATTGCGGACAACAGCTTTAAACAGCTCGCTCGCAAGAAGTGCGCCAAAAATCGCTTCTTCTCGCACGAAGGCGAACATGAGCTCACGATGCTCCACAGCCGTATTGCGCATAATTTGGACGTCTTACACCAGTACATTCAGACGGCAGAAGAGGATGAGTTGGAGAAAACCCGTCGTTGGTTGTCTAACGAAAAATCCCTCTTGGTCGTGACCGACTTTTCGCTCTTGAAGCGCCATGTGAAGCGTGTCACCAGTGGGGACTCCGAAGCGGTGGAAACGAGCACGTTGCACGTGGATTTGTTGGAACTCTTCCGTCGTTTTAACCACTTAATCTGTTCCGTGGCTACTTTCCATGCTCCGAGTGAACACGACTTGATGGATAATCAATCGGACGATAAGTGGGACGTGCTCAACTAAGGACAACCTCCTCTGTTGCATATCTACAACAAAACGGCTTCCCCATGATCCCTGCCTCGCTTTCGGGCGAGGCATTTTTGTTTGATCTTTATCAAATGTTAAGCAATGTAAACACGTCTTTTTGTAACA
>CAJJMF010000047.1 GCA_905192805.1 uncultured Sutterella sp.
CTATAAAGCTTTCGCGAAGGAATTCGGTTCGCGTCTAACGCGATCGCGATAAAGAGGCTCCTACTCTCGGAGCCTCTTTTCGTTTGTCCATGGTCCAAATCCACACACTAAGAAAAGCTCACGACGGCGCTAAAAAACTCTCACGACCGAGTTTTCTTAACATGGGCATACTTATCCACGTGTAGTGAGCACGGTTCAGAAACCTCGCAGCCATACCTAAAGCCAGTATGGGTGGTCTCCTCTGCCAAGCGTTCTGAATTCACTACCTAGACGCTCAACAAAGTGACACTCGGTGTAGCGTACGTTCGCTCTTCACGTCGTACGTAGCGTTTTCCCCCGCCCACCGCACTTTGTTGAGCTCATTTTCTTACCATTAGGGTAACTCCCAACTATCAACATATTTCACACTAACACTAGCAAATTCATTAGATATATTTCTAATAAATCATTTAATACGACCGGCACCTTTTGACTTTTCCTCACAACTTCGGTATGTTTACAGGCATCAAGAGAACTAATTCTCTTGACCTAATTCTTCATAACGAATACTAGTGTGAACATTGGTGTTGGACAATGGGGGGACTGGAGCCGCTAGACCCAGCCTCTTGCTAGTAGACGTGTGACCTTTGACCCGCTTTGACCAAGCGGGTCTTTTTCTTTGTACTAGCAAAAACATTCTAAGCGAAACTACCTAGGGTATTTTGCTTAACGCAGACAATCGCCCCCCAAGGGAGGAAAAAAGGCCTGCACCGAAATGAGGCAAAACACCTCAAGGCGCTTTTCTGGTAATCTTGAGCACGTTTTTACCCTCAGTTCGTGACCCAAATCGACGCGTGGCCAGACACGTAATTCGATTTACTTGATTGTTTAATTACCACTCACACACTATGACTCACCTTCCTCTTAAAGGTCGTTTCCTCATCGGACTTACGCTTTTTAGTATGTTCTTTGGGGCTGGCAACCTGATTTTTCCCCCTTTCCTCGGAGCCTTAGCTGGGCAAGCCACTTGGTCTGCCATGGCTGGTTTTGCCGTCACCGCCATTGCTTTCCCTGTATTAGGGGTGATGGCCGTCGCCCGTTCGGGCGGTCTCGAAGCGCTCGCTGATCGCGTTCATCCTTGGTTCTCTGCGGTATTCACTTTATTGATTTACCTCTCGATTGGGCCCTGCTTAGCGATCCCACGTACGGCCAGTACCTCTTACGAAATGGCCATTAGTCCCTTTTTCCGTGGAGCCGATGCGTTGAGCGGAACGGTGATGGGGATTGAGTACGCCACCATCGCACAAGCGGTTTATTCGGTCTTTTTCTTTGTGTTAGCGGGCACCATTGCGTTGAGTCCCGAAAAGTTAACGCAACGTCTGGGAAAAATCTTGAGTCCCATGCTCTTAACGTTGATTGCGCTACTCTTTTTCGCCACCCTGCTTAACCCGTTAGCCAGTAGCTTAGGGGCGGTGCATGCGCCCTATGATGTATCCCCCTTCTTCCGCGGCTTTATTGAGGGCTATCAAACGATGGACACAATCGCAGCGTTGAACTTCGGACTCATCATTGCGATGAACATCCGCGCCTTTGGCGTCAAGGATGAAAATGGGGTTGTGGCCGAAACCATGAAGGCGGGGTTGATGGCGGGCGTACTCTTTGTGCTTGTCTACGCGAGTCTCGCTTGGATTGGGGCACAATCTGGGGCTGCGGGATTCCCGTCTGAAAACGGCGCTCAAACCCTCACCGCGGTAGCCCGTGCGCAATTTGGGGCGTTCGGGATGATCATTCTCGGGGCATGCTTCTTTATCGCCTGCTTGAATACCTGCGTGGGGTTACTGTCGTGCTGCTCGAACTACTTTAACCGTATTCTGCCGATGTTAAGTTACCGTGGCTGGTTACTCGTCTTCGTGTTAACCAGTATGGTCATTGCGAACGCGGGGCTCACGATGATTTTGAAACTCTCAATTCCGGTGTTGGTCGCGATTTACCCGGTTGCGCTCGTGTTGATCGTCTTGGCACTGATCCACCCCTGGTTAGGTGGTGCTCGAGCTACCTATCCGATGACGATTCTCTTTACCGCCATTTTCTCGATTTTTGCTGCTTTAAAGATGACGGGGTTAACGCCGGATTCGTTGAATGCCTACTTTGATCAACTGCCCTTGGCCAGTGTTGGTCTGGAGTGGGTCATCCCGGCACTGATCGGGTTAGTAATTGGACGCTTGTTGCCCTGCCGCGCTCGCGCTTAATCGGCGAATTCCGTCCCATTCGTTCACGCCACGAACCCAATCGCTCGTGGCGTTTTTGTTGGTTAAATTAAATGAAAAGCCACACCATAATGGGACAAATGAGCGCGCAATAGACGAGTGTCGTGCTCATGAGCGAAGAAATAGTCACTTCCGTTTTTAAGCCATAGAGGGCACAAGCCAATACGGCATTAATGGCCGTTGGACATGCTGAGACCAAAACTACGGCTTTGAGCATGGTCTCATCGGTCATCGTCAAATGACAAAAAACCCACATAACGATGGGTAAAAACAAAAATTTCACAGGGAAAATAGGCACAGTGGCACGAAATGCCCGCGTGGCAGCCCGGAAGTCAAGCAAGAGCCCAACGGGTAAAAACGCAATCCACGCAGAAATGTGAACCATAGGACCAAACAACGCCTCCAAAGCGGCGGGCTGGTCCACTTCGCCAAAGGAGAGCCCCATCCCTAAGAGCATCCCTAAGAGCGCTACCTGATTCCAAGTAAAAAAGAGAGAGACAAAACTACGCTTGGGTAAAGTACTTTGCCCCGCCGTTTGTGCCATATCACGGTAGCGTTGGCATAGCGGAAAATTAAATAGAATCAAGATGACATTTAATACGGCCGCCATGATTTGCACGTAGCTAAATCCCAAGGGGCCAATCACTAAGTAGCAAATCACGCCCCCTAACGTGCCCACATTGCCGAGCATACCGGACGTGATCATCGCGCCCCGCTCAAGCGGATCCGCCACCCGACGAGTGAGAGCAGTCATCAGAAAGTACGGGATAAACGTCATAACTACGGTCGCCACCGGGACCATCATCACTTCCCAGGAGAGACGCAACTTCCAAAAGGCCAAAATCGACAGTACCGTAAATACGACACGCACATTGAATTTAATCACCCAGTCAATGCCTTGCTTAGTAATCCACCCAGCACGGTGTAGAAAATAACCGAGGGCGATCGGCACAAGCGTATCAAGAATAATCGTGGCAAAACGGGCCAGTAATTCGGAAGTCATGAAAAACAACGTGAGAAAGAGAGATCAATGCGTCGTCGAGGCCAACGAGTCCGTTTCGTGACGTCAACGGCTACATTCTACAAAATGTCCCGTCTCTTACGGGCGGGAAATCCTCAAGAAATGCCTTTTTCTAAGTTGTTTTACTTAGTTTAATCGCAACTACCATTTTCCTTACTGTCATCAGTCACGAAAAATTTCAGTGTCAAAAAAACTCATTTTTGCAACACACTCCATTCCTTCTGGGTAGATTATCTTAGGTGCTAGTGCCAAGCGTAATCAATCTTTATCAGCAAACAATGTTTTTGATGATCACTTACGTAAAATATCGACGCCCAAACCACCTCCCGAGCGCTATAAATGCAATAGAGTAAATCTCGTGGAAAGCACATTACCTCAATTTCAACGATTTCAGAATAATTGAGTGTCTAACTTTCCATCTTTCGTTAACCAAGCGCACTTAGAAAGGACGATGCCAGCAATCGCATCGAATCACGCCTATGAAACGCTACGCAATAATGTGGAGGCCCATTGAGCACTAAAGCTGCCATGGGAAAAGGACTATGCTGAAAATTATCGAATCTATAAGCCATTTTTTAAACAAGACGTTCGCTCTCTGGGTCGTCATTGTCGCGGTATTGGGCTTTTTGTTTCCGAATGTCTTTAAACAGTTTGGTCCTTGGATTCCCTATTTGCTAGGCGTCGTTATGTTCGGTATGGGGCTGACGCTCTCGCCTGCCGATTTCCGTGAAGTATTCCGCCGTCCCTTTGACGTATTTGTGGGGATTGTGGGCCAATTCACCATCATGCCCTTTGGGGCCTACCTGGTGGTCAAGCTGTTTGATTTACCGCCGGAAATCGCGGTCGGTCTCTTACTCTTAGGGTGCTGTCCGGGGGGTACAGCCTCGAACGTCGTGACGTTCTTAGCCCGTGGAGATGTGGCCCTGTCCGTGACGATCACCTCGTGCACGACGCTTCTCGCGCCGATCATGACCCCCGCTCTGATGTATTTACTGGCTTCGACTTGGCTGGAAATTAATCCCATGGCCATGCTCATGTCGATTGTCAAAATCATTCTCGTGCCAATTGTAGTGGGGGTGCTGATGAATCGTTTCTTCCACCGTCAAGTGGAAAAAGCGGTGGTTGCCCTGCCGGCCGTCTCAACGGTCACCATTATGCTCATTGTGGCCTCGATCGTGGCGGCAACGAAATCGCAACTCATCTCGGCTGGCTTCATGGCCTTTACGGCGGTGGCGGTGCACAACGCGATCGGTATGCTGTGTGGATACATCCTGGCCCGTATCTGTGGGATGAACTACGCCAAAGCCAAATGCCTCACGTTTGAAGTGGGCATGCAAAATTCGGGGCTGGGTGTAGCGCTCTCGGGCTTACACTTTGCCGCGGCTCCGATGACGGCGCTTCCCTCGGCAATCGGTGCCCTCTGGCATAACATTACGGGTCCCGTGATTGCGAGCTACTTTGCGAGCCGTGATGCCCACAATGCCAAGAACCCGCTTTTTGCGAAGAGTTCCGAACAACACGCCTAACGTCTTGATAGTGAAGTAGGTTTCTCCCGTGCCTTCAGGTCCCCCTTGACCAGAAGGCACTTTCTTTTTTTCGCCCTCTCCTACCGAGCGTTCACCTCATCGTACGTCCCGTTAAGCATTTTCTCTTAGGGGTATTCTCCCACCGCACTTGGGAGCCGTCAGCAACTGCGCACTTTCCTAGTCTTCTCGCCTCCCAATGGCTATCCGAGCGCAACGTTTCCGATAAAGTTACTTCACGTGTTCAACACGTCCGTACAGGGAAGCCTGCGGGATTCCCTTTTTTGTACCAGCTTCATTTGGAGAGCGGTCTCGAATCGATAAGAGCACCGATACACAACAATGAAACGCTTTTTTACTTTTACATGGAGCCCAGCAGCGAATCAATAACTGCGGGATAAATCAAATGATGAAATTTCTTGAAAATCTGAGCCGTTTTTTCACGAAGACCTTTGCGTTATGGGTCATTATTTTTGCGATTCTTGGGTTCATTTTTCCGGAAATTTTCAAGCAGATTGGTCCCTGGATTCCCTACCTGCTCGGTGTGATCATGTTCGGTATGGGCTTGACGCTCTCGCCGGCTGATTTCCGTGAAGTGTTTCGTCGTCCCTTTGACGTCTTCGTTGGTATCGTTGGTCAGTACACCATCATGCCCTTCGGTGCGTATTTGGTCTGTAAGCTCTTTAACTTACCGCCCGAAATCGCTGTTGGTCTGCTTCTTTTGGGTTGCTGCCCCGGTGGTACGGCCTCCAATGTGGTCACGTTCTTAGCACGTGGTGACGTGGCTTTATCCGTGACGATCACGTCGTGCACGACGCTCTTAGCGCCGGTGATGACGCCCGCTCTCATGTATTTGCTCGCCTCGACGTGGTTGGAAATCAATCCGATGGCCATGTTGATGTCGATCGTTAAGATCGTGTTGGTCCCGATCGTCGCTGGGGTGTTGGTCAACCGACTCTTCCATCGTCAAGTGGAAAAAGCAGTGGTAATGTTACCCGCCCTCTCCACCTTAACCATCATGCTCATCGCCGCCTCCATCGTCTCGGCTACGAAGAGTCAATTGTTGGCTGCTGGCTTCATGGCGTTCGCTGCGGTCGCTGCTCACAACGCTCTCGGTATGTTCGCTGGCTACGTGTTAGCTCGCCTCTGTGGCATGAATTACGCTAAAGCCAAGTGCTTAACGTTTGAAGTCGGCATGCAAAACTCTGGTTTAGGCGTCGCCCTCTCGGGTTTACACTTCGCCGCAGCCCCCATGACGGCTTTACCGTCGGCCATCGGTGCGCTCTGGCATAACATCACGGGTCCGTTGATCGCCACCTACTTTGCTAGTCGCGATGAAAAGATGCAGGCGAAAGAGGCAACCCACCAAGCTAAACCGGCTACGGCTGAAGCCTAATTCACCCACACATTCGCAAAAATAACGAAAAGCCCAACTCGATCGGCTCAGGAGTTGGGCTTTCGTTTATGGCCAATCGCCTCGGACTTTGTGCCGAGGCGATCGTTTTTGGTTGGGTTAGAATTCAGTGAGTTTTTGTTCAAACACCTTCGCTTCTTCGGGCGTAATTTCCCAGTACACCTCCCCGTCGCGTAAAAGCACGGAGTCATCGGTGAAAACATAAAGTTCGGCTGATTCCAGATGAATCCCAGTCATTTCAGTAAACGTCGCCAAGTTTTCGGGGGTTAACTTGCTTAACTGCTCTGGGCTGGCATAGGCGGTACGCATGGCAAACACTCGCAACGGTTCCACCAACACCGCTGGTTCAAACGAAGGACTCACCCCACGGTGCAATTTTCCATAGATGTAGCCCTCGGGAACGGCATGCATAATGGGCGAAGCCATCATGCCTTGGGCCACCGTCATCCCCTGACGATCGAAAGCTTCAAGCAAGGCGGCATTGGCCAATTCTTCCTTTTTTTCGTTCCAATAGGTCTTACCCCATTCATAGGGATCTTCACCACGAACTTCAATGATTTCATCACGCGACCAAGGCGCAAAAAAGGGCGATTCACTGTGCAGGTCACCCATATAACCCCCGGCATCTTTCCAGCCTTGGGTAAACGCATTTTGCACTTCCACACTCAGGGTTTGCGCATCAAGTCGGGCAGGCTGTTGGGTCACGGCATTCGCGCCTTGGATGTCAGGAATCTCCGGCGTCTTCATTTTTTGTTGTTCTGACATATCGCTCCTCTTTGGGAAAGGTTGACTTGGTTCACGTTGTGGCTCAGTCATTCAACCAAGCACACGTATTTGTTTCATTATAGGCACAGCCCATGAACGCTCGTATCATTCATTAGCGCCAGTTCTACTGCTCCTTGAGGTGGAAGGGAAAACCCTAGGCTCTACCTCCTTGGTGGACGTTTACTACACAAGAAACATCGTCGCTAGCCCTTTCATTGGCCGTGGTAGACTTGAAGCGTTTCCACTGTTTTCAAGGATTCGCTTTATGACGACTGTTGACGTACTCATCACTGGTCCTGACTTGCAAACGCAAAGTGCGACCATCCACTCACTCCTCCCCGCGGACACTCAAACGCGCCCTGGAGCCCTACGAGCGGTCAACCTATCGCCAGAAAAGGCCCGCAGTCTTCGCGAATCCCTCTGCTCCTATGCCCTCGACGTGCTGATCGTACCCCACGATTTTTCCGTCCACGATATTCGCTTAGCGACCTTTGATATGGACGGCACCCTCATTGAAAACGAATGCATTGACGACATTGCCCATCAAATGGGACGTGGGGACGCCGTTGCCGACATTACCGCGCGGGCCATGCGCGGAGAATTGGACTTTAAGGCAAGTCTGATTGAGCGCGTCAAGGTTCTCAAAGGCGCTCGAGCCGAACATATTGAAGAGGCCGTGCGTGGCATGCGCTTACAGCCTGGCGCCAAACGTTTAGCAGACTTTCTCCTAACCCATGGGGTGAAGTGCTACATCATCTCTGGAGGGTTTACGGAATTTACCCTACGAGTAGCGGAGTGGCTCAATTTTGACGGTGCTCTCAGTAATGAACTCGTCTACGATTCCTTTGGACGGCTCACTGGGGAAGTGAAAGGTCCAGCGCAAGGGGAGTTAATTGATGCCGACGGAAAACGTCGTACGCTCGAAGTTCTCGCTCAACTTCACGGGTTAACACTCGCCCAAACCTTGGCGGCTGGGGACGGAGCCAACGATCAACAGATGTTGCATGCCGCAGCCTACGGCGTTGCTTATCATGCCAAACCGAGCGCACAAGCCGTGGCCGACGGCATCATTACCCACAGCGGGCTCGATGTGATTCCGCTCCTGTTTCGCGAAAGTTGGTAGCCATCCAAAAGGAAAGGGCAGTCCGCACTCGCGTCACTGCCCTTTTTCGGTATTGTCCTTTAGCCGGGCCCAAAAATTTGGGCTTGGGAACGCTCCTCAATCATCGGACGATTTTGGCGAATCATGTCGAATTTCTTCTCGCCCTCAGGCCCTCGGAAATTCGTCGCGCTCCACTCCTGATCCGCCATATTGGTAATCACGCTTTCGCGTAACTTGAACCCCTTTTTCGCATTACCTGTCCAAATAAATTGGATCATCCCGCCTTTGGGGGCTTCACAGGTAAAGAAAATCACTTCCGGTTCCATCTCTTCCCATACTTTACTCTCTGGTCGGCACCCTTGGTACTGTGTGAAGAGTTCGGCGAGCGTTTTTTGGGTGACGGGATCTTTCATCGCCATCACCGCTTTCACGTCATCCGTAATTTTGGGTTCGGGATAAATCGGGTTCGTACTAGAGCATCCCCCTACTCCCAAGAGCGTGATGCCAGCTAACCCCAACATCCATCCTTTTGATAGGCCTTTCATGAATGTGAACCTCCTTGTGGTCTGAGCGCTTGTCTCTCACAAGCGCCCGGTATTTATTTATTGACAATCGCATCGACTGCCTCAATTAAGGCAGCACGAAATCCTGTCTTCTCCAACGTGGTCACCCCAACAATTGTCGTTCCGCCTGGGCTACACACCGCGTCTTTCATGGTCCCAGGATGTGCGCCACTCGCTAACTGTAGCGCTCCGGTCCCGACCATCATCTGCGAGACGAGCTCATAGGCTTGGGCTCGAGCCACCCCATGTTTGACCGCCGCATCCGCGAGCGCTTCAATAAAGAGCGCAGCAAACGCCGGGCCACACCCTGCGACAATGCCGGCAGCCCCCATCTTATCCGTCGCTACACGGATAACACGCCCCAAAGGACTCAAGAGTTGAGTAACCGCTTGCCAATCGTGAGGGGTAAGCGCACTACGATCTTCGCAAACCAAGATACCTTGGTTCACCGCCACCGGGGTATTGGGCAAAATCGAAAGGTGCTTAACCCCTTCGGGGACCATCGCTTTCATCGCATCATAGTGAACATTGACCGCAACCGAAATGAGGATTTTCCCGACAAGCGCATCCCCAATCTCAGCTAATACGCTCGCTACCAGATAGGGTTTCACCGCCAATACCACCACTTCAGCCGCTTCGGCTAAGGCTCGGTTGGAGGAAAACGCTTCAATACCAAGAGCCCCGGTTTTTGCCACGAGCGAGCCCCAACGCGCGGCGCTTGCCCCTAATTCTTTGGGTTGCAAATGCCCCGAGGCAATCCATCCCTTGGCCATCGCTTGGGCCATGTTGCCAAACCCGATTAACCCCACCTTGACACGTTTATCCATGCTGACTCCTTTCGATTCGGTGTTTGCGTTCTGGGGTAGTACTACCCACCTCGCACGTCGTGAACACAAGCGGTTCACTGTGTTCTTAGATTGTACCAACTCGCCCTTTACCTAACATGACAATGGGCTTGAACAGAGAGTCCAAACCCATTGCCTAAGTAGATTAAACGCGACGCATTGGTCCCTAGCTTATGGATTCAATGTGGTTAACACATCCGTCCCGGCACGAATATCATCCGTGAAGATACGGTCACGTTCAACAAAGGGCACTTTGGCGCGATAAGCACGATAGAGCTTATCAGACAACACGCCCAGTTTTAAGTCAGGCGTTGACTGACGTCGTAGGTCAATCGCCTGAGTAGCGTGAAGCAACTCGACACTCATGATTTGCAGCATATTGCGGTCGATTTGATTGAGTCGCTTGCTCGCCTGAAGCAAATTGGTGAAGGTGTCCTCAATTTCCCCTGCCACCGGTACCCCATAGAGACTTACGGGCTGGGCAAGCGCCATATTGTCTACGTGCAAGCCCGTGAAGGCTTTTTGCACGGCACCAAAGGCGTGACCTACATTGCCTGGTGCAGCCAAGAAGCGACTCAAATGCGTGAACTGATCGTAGGAGAGGTGCATCGTACGCTCCACCGCGTAATGCGACAAATGCGCCATCGCTAAACTCATACGTTGAATAGCAAGCGCCACGGGTAACGGGTTAAAGTTGCCCGACGGAATAATGGCGCCTTCGACGCCTTTGCCCTTGACAAAGTAATCCGCCACCTGGCTCGATTTCTGATAGGCCTTATCGGCATCGAGTAACGTCGCAGGATTGTCATCAGTTGAGTTAATTTGCACGTCGATCATCGCTTCCAAATCCGCCAATGCTCGGCGTGCTTCCGACAGTCCATACACGGTCACACGGAAACTTAACGGATCTTGCAGTGGTCGGGTCGCACTCTTGTCCCACAGATAGGATCCTTTGAGCGCGGCACGCATGTCGGCTGCGGTTTCAGCCAACTGTGGGAACGGACGCGCACCAATCGTTTGGGGCAAAATCGGAGCCACGTTGCCATTTAAACCTTCCAAGCTCAAGGCATAAACGCTCGGGGTCAGTTTCACCACATGGGCGGCGTTACGGGCCGCTTCGATTGCATAAGCCATCGCGACAGAGTTATTGGAGAGAATCGCGAGGGCGTCTTTACCTTCCGGTACCAAAGGAGTGATCTTTGCGAGTTTCAACGCTTCAGCGCCCGAAACCACTTTGCCATTCACGTCAGCACGCCATTCACCAATCATGACGGCTCCCACGTGACTCGCGAGCAAAATATCCGCTTCACCCACACTACCTTCGGACGGAATCAACGGTGTCACATGACGATTAAGCAAGTCTCGGTAGAGTTCTGCCACGCGCACTTGCGCACCTGATTTTCCGGTGAGTAGCGTATTCAAACGCACCACCATCGAGAGTCGCACCAAGGCCGCTGGCATCATCTCGCCCACCCCTGCACTGTGCGCTCTGAGAGCGTTGTAGTTAAACTCACGACTCGCCTTGAGCACATCGTCCGAGAGTTCGCCGTTGGCTTTGAAAAGCGAACGGTCTTTGTTGAGTCCCACTCCCACGGTGAGCCCATAAACAGGCTTACCAGAGCTTGCAGCAGCCATCACCAACTGATGGCTTTTTAGGACACGATCGAGCGCTTCAGGTGCAATCGCCACGTCCGCTTCGCCTTGCGCCACTTTCCACGCGTCTTCCATCGTTAAGTGTGCCCCATCGAGCACAACCGTTTGTGCACTCAGGGAGCCTGCAAAAGTAAGTCCAAGTGTCATGAGCAATGGTTTTAAGGTCATTTGTCGGTATCCTCAGAAAAAAAGCTCCCTAGGTCGAGAGACTCACGAAGAGTCCCTCAACCTTGTGTTCTGGTTCTATAGGGAGCTGGTGTTAGAAATTCGCTTTAGCGAATCTTCTTAAAGGGGAAGCCGTGGCAGTCGTTACAGAGCACGCGACTTTCTTTGTGTTCGGCATGGCATGCCGTGCAGGACATGTTCTTGCCGTAATGGTGAGAGGCATGGGGATTGGGCTCATGCGGATCTTTGGGTGCCGTTTTTTGCGCCAGCGCCTTCAAGTCACCGTGACAACCGATACAGGTCTTATCACTCGGCACAACCATCGCATTGCCTGCCACCGCATTTTCCTTCGTGTGGCAAACCGCACACTCTTTAATCGTCTGATGCTTCATCGTGGGGGCTGCCTCAGCGTTCAATGCCAAACCCAACATCATGGCTCCCGCCATCAGCGTCGCAATCGTTTTTTTCATGGTGTTTTCTCCTTAGAACTGATGGACTTTGGCTTTCGCCGCACTCTTAGCCGCAATACGACCGAATACGAGCCCGTCAGCAATGGCGCAGCCACCCAAACGGGAAGCGCCGTGCGTACCACCGGTGACTTCACCCGCAGCCCACAACCCTTCAATCGGAGTGCCCGTCGCCGTCAAGACCTGCGCTTCGTGGTTAATGGCCACACCGCCCATGCAGTAGTGCACCTTGGGCCACACGCGGCACGCGTAGAACGGAGCTTTATCCAGCTGAACGGCCACGGCTAAGGCGCGGTCGTATTCTTCGTCTTTTCCGTTCTTGACCATGTCGTTCCACTTCTTCACCTGAGCTAAAAGTGCATCCTTCGGGATCTTGAAGTGTTCAGCCAAGGCTTCTAAGGAGTCAAACTTCCAAATCACGTTGTACTTCAACCCATTGGCCAACGTTTGGGCCTTATCGACCGCCTTGGAGTCCACAAAGCAAATCGGATACACGGGTTTGCCTTGCTCATCGTGCAATCCTAAAATGGCGTCCGTACGGGCCTTACGGTCTGCCAATTCGTTGCAGAAACGCTTACCAGTGCGCGGATCCACCATGATGCCCTTCGGGAAACCGGCGATGGTGTTGAATTGCGACACTAAGCCAAAACCGGGTTCATCCGGCGAGCACCAAGGCCCCAATTGGATCTGGTCGATTTGCACGGGCGCACCCCCTACTTCAAGAAGCGACAGAAGTCCTTCGCCCGTCGCTCCTGGGTGGTTGGTGGAATCCAAACGGTCATCCAACTGAGGATCTTGCATCATGCGGAAGGCCAAATTGCGCGAGAAGCCACCCGTGGCCATAATCACTCCACGGCGAGCCCCGTACGTCTGCAACACACCCGAGTCTTCACGGGGGAATTCGTAGCGTTCACGCACGACCACCCCTAAAATACGTCCCGTCTTTTCATCACGCACAAAGCGTTCCATCTTGGCACGCATATGCACATCCACGCCTTTTTCAATGCAGCTATCGGCTAACGGACGAGTAATACCACCCCCCGTGGATTCCACCGTCTGCATAATACGTGGCACACTATGACCACCAAAGTGTTGCACAAAGGGTTTGTATTTCACGCCGTGGGCCACGGTAAAATCAAAGGCCGGACGCGTGCCTTCCACAATCATCTTTAAGAGGTCAACGTGCGAGAGTCCACGCCCAGAACGAATCATGTCTTGGAGCATCAATTCGGGCGAATCTTTAATCCCCTCTTTTTCCTGTAACGGGGAACCGGCCACGGCAAAGGCCCCACCGTTAATCGCGGAATTTCCCCCGATCACCGCCATCTTTTCAAGTAGCAGCACTTCTAAGCCACTCAAACGGGCTTCCAAGGCGGCCGAGAGTCCAGCAAAACCGGAACCCACCACGATCACATCAACGATACGATCAAATTTGGGTTTATCCGTTTTGGCTTCAACGGGAAGGGCCATCGTACTCGCCACGCCTGCGGCACCGGCCATCAAGCCATTACGCAAAAATGCGCGACGCGAAGTTTTGTTGTCAGTCATAGTGTTGTCTCCTGGGTCGTCCAGATCCATTCTGGACAGATTTTTTGGGATCGATTTACTAGGAGCAATAACCGTGCCAAACCTAATTATTTTTACCTAGTAATAACCCTAATACACCCTACTAAAGCACTATGATTTTTTTCTTTTCCTACTGTTTAGTAGGATTTCACTACGCGACTCGCCGATACTTTCAGGTAATCTCCTGTGAAAGAAGCGATTTTGGCAATGTCACTTTCCTTCTTCAAAACTGCTTCATCCATCTAAAGTACGATATTTCGTGAAATGATTCACGATATTTCGTAAATTACGATATTTCGTGACATTGCTTGAAATTTTCCTTAGAATACCTCTCACCCCTCCTGTCCCACTGCGACCTGTGAATCACCATGACTGAAACCGTGTTACGCGCACTCACCAGCGCGCTCTCTCTCCCCGAAACCTTGGCGAATCTGTACGAGGCGCTCAAAGAGCGACTCCCCATCGATGGTATTTTTGCCAACATTGCCCTCACTCAGCCCGATCGGATCCAATTTTTAGCCAGCGTCGATGAACGGGGGGCCGTACGACGGGAGGACTCCATTGTGTTGCCGAAATCCATTTCTGCGCTACGCAGTATGTCAAGCCACCCTATCACACGAGTCAACCGACTCGAAGAGGATCCGTTTACCGCTTGGGTCGCCCCACAGATTGTCCCTGACATCGCCAGTTTCATTATGGTGCGTTGCCGTGTCGAAGGTCGTCATTTTGGGATTGTGTGTTTTTGGAGCAAAACGCCTTGTGCCTTCACCGAAGCCCATCGGGCGCTACTCGAACCGTTTCGTAACGCCCTGAGTTTAAATATGGGGTTTGCCGTCGCGTCGCGCTTAAAAACCGAAGTCGATGTGATGCAAAAAGAAGCCGAAAAACTCCGAGCACAAATTGATGCGCAGGCTTGGGAACCGCTCACCGAACTCTTGGCGCGTACGCCCTCCTTTGAGAGGATTGCCGGGGAGATTCGTCGCGTAGCTCCCTACGATGCGACCGTATTAATTACTGGGGACTCGGGGACTGGCAAGGAAGTCGTGGCCACCGTGATTCAACAAATTGGACCACGATCACGACGCCCCTTTGTGAAACTCAACTGTGCGGCCGTCACGCCATCCCTCATTGAGAGTGAGCTTTTTGGTTGGGAACGTGGAGCATTCACGGGAGCCGTTAGTCGTCATGCTGGGCTTTTCGAGCAGGCCGACGGCGGGACGTTGTTTTTGGACGAAGTGGGTGAACTCACGCCCGATATGCAAGTGAAGCTCTTACGCGTTTTGCAACAGCAATCGTTTCGCCGTGTCGGTGGCACGCAGGAGATCGCCGTGAATGTGCGCATTATCGCCGCAACCAATCGTCCGTTACGACAACTTGTCGAAAGTGGTCAGTTCCGACTGGATCTCTTTTACCGCCTCGCTGTCGTGCCGATTCATATTCCACCCCTCTCGCAACGGCCCGAGGATTTGGAACCTCTCGCGAAATACTTTCTGCAACAACTCGCGCGCAAATATGGCATCAGTCCCATACCGCAGCTCTCGGAGGCAGCCTTGGGGCAAGCACGACGCCACCCCTGGTTAGGCAATGTACGCGAGTGGCGTAATGTACTCGCACGAGCAGTAC
>CAJJMF010000048.1 GCA_905192805.1 uncultured Sutterella sp.
TGATTGTTAACCAAGGCGCGACCATTTCGGCGCAAAACGATGTCAAGATCGAAGCCGCGGCTGGGGCCGGGAAGTACATTGCGCAGTCCCGTCAAAGTGCGACGGGAACCCGCTTTGAAGAGACCGATGATATGGAATCGGCCTCCGTCGAAGCGACGGTGACGCTCAATGGTCACATTGAAGGTAACACTGTCAGCGCCAAAGCGTGGACTCAGAATCAGCTCGATCATTCCTTAGGGTTTAATCTTCATACGTTGGCAACGACCGTAGGCGGAGGGCTCACTCCGTTGGCTGGCTCGACGGTGGAATTTAGTAATCTCACCACGCACTCAGATCTCTCTGTGGGTAGCACGGGTACGATTGTCTCGAAAACGGGCGACGTCACGTTAAAGTCAGAGAGCGAAACCTCGATTAACGTCAATCAGCGTACGGCACTCACCAAACTCATCAACTTTAGTGGCCTTGAACGGATGCCGACGGTGGCAGCCGTTGTGGCGCAGATGGATGGCTCGGCCACGATGACGATGGCGGGGACGATTGACAGTGCGAAAGCCGTCAAAGTCCACGCCGAAAATACGTCTCAGTTGGATGTGAGTGCTACCGCCTCAACGCGTGACACGGAGTCAAGCCATGGGGCTTTGGTCTATGCCGATGTGAAAGGGCACGCGATCACGAACGTTACGGGTACCATTCAACACACGAATACGGCGGCTGGTGCCAACTTGACGAGTGTGGATATCACGTCGAAGCAATTTAGTGACGTGCGCACCGCGGTGGAAGCCACGGCCTCCGAAGGGGCCCGTGCCGCTTTGGCGGTCAACGTGACCCGCTTTAAGACGGGCTCGGAAACGACGATGGAGGGCACGTTAGTTAATACGCCCACTACCCTCACCGTAGCCTCGGATAACGAGACCAAAACGTTGCGTCTGAAGTCTAAAGCGTCAACAGGCGACAACGGGATGATTTCGCAGATTCTTGCGGGCATCGACAAGAAGCTCTTCAATATTGGGGGCGCAGCCAATAAATTGGCGGACGCCTTTGGTGGTTCGGCTGCGCAAGGGGCCAATAAAACCAATACCTTCCAGGGCGGTGGGGCGTTTGGGTATGTGGAAAATGCTCAGCTCTCCGAAGTGACGGTGGGTAAGAATCTTGCGGCAACGCAGACCCTGACGGTCCGCTCGACGTCGGACCTCAAGGATCACAACTATGTGGTGCAGTCCAAGCACGAAGTGAAAGGCGACTCTCAGGTGGAAACCTCGGGTGCGCTCTCGATTCTCGTGAACCGTTCCGCATCGGCCGCAAATGGGTCGGTCGGTGCTCATTTAACCATCGCCGATGGGGTGACGCTCACCGCGCCCACCCTCGCATTGATTAACAAGGCTTCGGCGGAAAAAGACCGTTGGGATCCCTATAAAACGGACTGGATCGAATGGTGGGAAGACGTCAAGAAAGTCTTTACCAAGGGTGGTTACACCGATCAACTGGCTCAACTTGAAGCGTCCTGGAATACGTTCCAGAATGCCTTAATTGTCGGGGATGAGGGGGGGTCACTCACGGACTTCTGGGATAAGTTAGGCGATCGCTTTAGTCACTTACCTGCGTTCGCCTCGGTGATTGGTGACTCCTTTGCTCTCTTGGGTACCCCAGGAAGCCTTTTGGGGTATGGTGTCTCGGCCATTTTCCGCGCAGCGGACTTTCTGAACCCCTGCACGTTTGCCAACGTGTGCGTGTCGGCAGGGGGCACGTCGCGTGATGCGAAGACCGAGCCCACGATGCTCAACGGGGCCATCGCCTACACCGAACAATCCGTCACGGGTAAATTACTGGTGGGTGCAGGTTCGACACTCACGACGAACGGTGTGGCGAACGGGAAGATTACGATCGAAGGGTCGACGCTCAACGAAAACATTTCTCTGGGGCACAATCGCAATACGTTCTTAGGGGTACCCATTGGTCTTCCTGTGAAGATCGCTGGCAAAGACATTGGGGCAGTTGAAGGCATGACCGGTAATGCCGTAGGGGCTTCGGTTCTCGTCGAATCGCTCAGCACCGATAATGTCGTTCAGGTTCAAGAAAAAGCCACTTTGTCTGCGCAAAACGGGACGCTGAAGCTGACGGCGAGTGATGCCGTTGGGGCGTACAACATGTCACTGACGGCGGGGGGTGGTGAAGGCAAACTCTCCTTATTGGGGATGGCGGATGTCACCCTTTTGAACGCGCGTAACGCGTTACAAATCGATGATGAAGCAAAACTGACCGCAAAAACCATTATGGCTGAAGCCACGCGCAATGACTTCCTCTTGGGTATCGGGGGTGAAGTCATGTGGCAGCAAAGTAACGGTAGCTCGGGCGCAGTCGGGGCAGGCGTGAGCGTCATTTTGGGTGATGTCGTCAATTTGGCCGAAGTGAAGGATTTAGAGACGGGCGACACGGATTTCGCCAGTGACGTGGGCAGTTGGCGTGCCTCGGAAAGCATCACGTTTGATGCGAAGTCCAAAATGACGGCCAACACCATTGGGGCTGCGGGGGTAGGCTCAGGTACGAAGAGTAGCGACACGAAGCAAGGGGAAGCCGAGAGTGCGACGCCTGCTTCTACCGCCACGACCGAGCAACCTAAGACCCCCGAAGAGGCCGCCGCTAACCCGGGTAAGGGCCAGGCTGGCTTTGGACAACTCTTTGGCTTTGTGAGTAGTTTAGGGGCGGGCTTAGCCACCGCGACGGGTGAAGAAGGCGTGGGCACCGGCATTGGCGCCGGGGGCGTTGTCTTAGTCACCGCGCTCGACAAAATCAAGGCAGTGTTTGATAAAGCTAACGAAGCGAGTGATCAGTTGCAATCGGCGCTCGCCGTGAATGCCGCGTCGGCCGATAATCCCCTCAGTAATACCGAAGGGCTCAAGAGCGGAACGGCGACGCCAGGTTCTTCCGAAGGTGCGAAGCAACAAGCCAAAAACGCGGGTGGCTTTAAGCTCACCGGGGCAGGTAGCTTTGCGTGGAACGATTTGTCGGTCACGAATTCGACGACCGTTAATGGGTCCGCCTTTACCAAGAATGGTGCGCCACACTTTGTGATCGATGCACCGGTGGTCAATACGTACGCCAAGATTGAACGTTGGATTGGTGCCTGGGGTGGCGCCGTGGCTGTGACGGCAACGAAGGGCGGTTCCAGTGCGAGCAGTGCCAGTATTGGCGGTGCGGTGGCGGTCAACAACAATACCACTGAAAACGTGGTCACCATCAATGGTGTGCGCTATGGACGTCACACGCAAAAGGTTCTCAACGATGCCTTAATTGATGGTACGGCCGTGTCCGAAGCCTTAGGCGTGGCAGCGAGTGTCAATTCGGGCGGTGGTAGCTTCTCGGGAGCATTTGACGCCGGGGTTTCCTACAACAAGATGGTCAACACAGTGAGTGTGGACACCGATAACGTTTTCTGGGATGCCAAGGATTTAGCGGCTGGGTCGACGCCTGAATATAAGCAAATTGCGTGGATTGGTGAAAACCAAATCACCGGCGGCGTAGGGGTCGGTGTGGCGACGGGTAAAAGTAACTCGGCGGCAGTCGGCGCCACCGTGGCGTTAGCCGACATTACGAATAATGTCACGAGTTCATTAGATTCCACGAAACTCTATCACTTAAAGAACGTGGATGTGGATGCCTATGCTTCGCTCACCCAAGTCAATACCGCGATTGGTGCCCAAGTGAGCCAAGGGACAAGTGGCAGTTATGCTCTGAATGGTTCCTTTATTAAGGCCGACCTCGCGAACAACGTCACGAGTTCACTGGGTTCGAGCGAAATCTACTTAACCAATACTGGTGTACTGAACGTCATCGCTGAGGACATTAAAGGTGCAGATATTCGTACCCTCTTGGGTCTTGAATCGGCGCCCACGGGGATTGACTTACAGGACGCGAGTACGCTTAAGAACGATGCGTTCATCGGAACGGCAACCGTATCGACGAAGAAAGAAAACGACTACACCACCACCGAGGGTAATGGCGAAGTCCGACTTTCCTCGCTCTTAGACGATGCCAACATGACGCAGGTCTCGGTGGTCGTCGGGGCAGGGGTGAGCATTGGGCAAACTGGGGCAGCCGCCAGTGGGGCGGTGATTGTCAACGACGTGGATAACCGCTTTAATTCGACCATGACGGGCGTTAAGGTCGACTATGGGACCGAACTGAATCATAGGGCCCAGTCAGGCGTTCGTACGGTGAATGTGGCCATGGGGGCTGCGGGTAGTGGCGGTCAGTTCTCGCTCGCGGGTTCGGTCATCGTGGATAAGGTGAAGCAAATCACCAACGTCACGAGTGAAAACAATATTTTGAACAACATCGCGCAGCGCACGATTGTGGCTGAAAACGCCGCGATTACCGCGGATGCCGCAGGGAATTTAGCCTTGTCGCTCAGTCCCAATGGCGGTGCCGTGGGGGCCGCTGTGACGGTGGGCTACACCACGAACGAAGCCACGGTACGCTTAAACAACAATGAAATCGTGGGAGGCACGCTCCTCAGTAACGCCATCAACGGCTCTCAGACCTGGATGTTGGCCGTGAACGGTTCTGTGGCCATGGGCCAGTTGGCATTGAGTGGTGGCGTAGCGATTAACCATAACACGTCGCTCGCACACATTACCGCCAACAATATGCGTTTTGCCAACGTCAATTCGATCAACTTAAAGACGTGGGAAAACTCCGAACTCTGGACGCTCGTGGGTTCGATCGGTGTGGCAGTGAACGGCGGCGGCATTGCGGGCGCGGTGGCACACGTCGAAACGGGTGGCGACACTGAGGAGGATGAAACCTCGGGAATTTCGGTCGACTCGTGGAATATCTATAACCCGGATTTGGCCACGCGCACGATTGTGAACCTGACGGGCTCGGCCACCGATAAAGTGATGACGATGGCCCTCTCGGGCGGCGGTGGTCTTGCGGCTGGGGTGTCAGGCGCGGTGGCATATAACCACAATTCGCGCAATATGACCGTCTCGGCAAAGAATATCGAAACCAAGGTCCGCGCCTTAGCGACGACAACGATCGATCAAGCCGATCCCGAGAATGTCGCGGGTGTCGTGACTTATGTCAACGACCAACGTACGCTCGCGCGAATTCAAGCGGAAACGACTGGGGCGAATGCCTGGGCGTTCCGTAGTCTCGATAAGGTCGAACTCTCAAGCAATGTGCATTCAACGATTGGTAACTTCGCCATTTCGGGGGCTGTGGGTGGTGCGGCTGCTGTGGGCGCAGGGGTCTCGCTTAATACGATCGATGGGCAAATTGGCACCTCCATTGAGTCCTCGCACTTTGAAGCCGATAAAGTGAGCCAGGTGGCTGCGAGTAGTTTTGATATCGACACGATTGGTGTGGGGGCTTCCGCTTCGCAAGCGGTGTCCGCTAACGGTACCGTCGCGGTGAATAATTTGGCGGGAACGATTAGCACGAATTTGGCCAGCAGTGAGATTCGCGCGAATTCGGCTTACGTCATGAATGCGCTCTCTAATAACACCATGGGAACCTACTTAGGGCAATTGACCGCTTCGGGCGGCGTGTCCTTAGGGGGCACGGTAGGCGTGATGACCAATACGGTCAATACCCAGAGTTCGGTGAGTGGCTCCACGATTACCCAAATGGGTGGTACGGGCACGATCAGTGCGGTCAACGGCGTACAAGCGGATGCGATTAATGACCAAGTGGTAGAAAAGGGCGCCATTTCGACGTCCGCCAACTTAGCCTCAAAGCGCACCAGTCAGGCCGTGAACGGGATCTTTGTGGGGGCTCACAGCACGTCCACGTATAAGAACGTGGCGGCGAGCGCGGCCGTGGGGGGTGGTTTGACCCTTCAGGGAACCGCTATGGTGGCGAACCACGCGGGTTCGACCCAAGTGGACCTCACGGGCACCAATACCTTGAATGCACAAAAAGCACTTGACCTTCGTGCGGGTGACTACACCAACCAAAATAGTTTCCTCGTTGCTGGGGCGGCGGGCAGCACGGCTGCAGGCGTTCTCGTGAATTCCAGTAATGCCAACCATACGACGACCGTGAAAGTGACGGGGACCGATGCCACTCAGGTGGCCCAGTTAACGGGTCAGACGGTAAATATCACCTCCGAAGGCAAAGAAGGGGTGAGCACGGTGCTCGCTCAAGGGAGCTACGGGGGAATCGCCGGTGGCGTTGCCACGGCACTAACGAAGACGAAGTCCGATGTGAGTACGTCGCTCACGAACGTGTCGATTGGTGCTACGCAGGCCACTAACGTCACGAGCGACTTTACGTCCAACATTCATGGCTTTGGTTTAGCAGCCAGCGTCGGCGGTGCCAGTGTGGCCGCCACAGTTGTGTTGAATCAAGGTAACAATACGGTCACGAATACCTTAACGGGAACGAAATTTACGAATACGGCTGCCGACGTTACGGTTGACGCTCACCGTGATGCACAGTGGAATTACTCGGTTAACGCCGCATCCGCGGGGGTGTTCTCTGCGACGGGTACTGTCAACGTAAATACGCTCGAAGGGCTCACCCGCTCGAAACTTACGAATTCGACGGTCTTGGGCGACGACGTGGCGATTAAAGCCCGTAATACCGACGATTTGACCTTCAACATGGTGAGTGCGTCGCTCGGTTTCGTGGCAGCAGGCACCAATATTGCGGTCAATAAGGTGCGTGATTCGGCGGTGATCGATTTGACGGGCTCGACGCTGACGGCGACGACCGTGGATTTGACGGCAAGCGCGGACCGTGACCTTACCAGTAAACTCTTTGGTGCAACGGCAACCGCGTGGGGGGCTCAGATTTCGCTCGCTTATAACGAAATTGGCGCGGATTCTGACACCTATACCGCGATGATGGCTGAGGATGGTAAACTCGACGACGCGTTGGCCACGATCCGTAGTGCCGAATCCTCAGGCGTTTCGACCGATTCCGTGTTAGGTGCCACGACGCTCACGGACGGAGAAAAGGCGGACATCAAAGCACGTCTTGAACAGACGAAGGCCTATACCCAGGAAGGCACGAAAGTTAACTTGACGAATACGACCGTTACGGCAAACACCGTCAAGGTGGCTGCGACGGAAGACGCCCCGAATGCGTCCAACGTGCGCACAGGGGTGGATAGCAATGTCGGCTCGGTGAGTGTGGGCTACGCGGGTAGCCTTGGGTTCTCGGTGGCGATGACGACGCGTCACGTCAATACGGGCGTGTCGCTCAATAACGCAACACTCGCTGCCAGCACCAGTGGCACGATCACGGCGGGTAACTACTCTTCGGATGCGATTGAAGTGCATCAGGGTTCGGGCGGCGTTGTTGGGCTGGCGGGCGCACTCTCGAAGTACGAAGCCGATGGGGCGGCTAATGTTGATGTGGCGGGTGGCTCGGTGAAGGGCTTCATGATGAATGCCCTCTATGATGCTCGCCTCAATAACGAAACTCTCGGGGGAACGTTAGGGGCGGTGGCCGTAGGCGCTATGGTGGCGAGGACCCACTCGGATGTGAACGCGTCCTTACACGCTTACAACGGCGCCGTTTTGGATGACACGTCGGGTAATGCCGAACGTTCTGCTGAGTTGATCACACATGCCAAAGCGTCCTCCTTAGGGGCGGCTTCGGGCGTGGGCGCAGATGCCCGTGCAGAAGATTCGGGTGACGCTCTGGTGACGATCAACGGGGCAACGTTGACGGGCCAGTATCTGGCGACGCTCTATAAGGTGGTGCAGGAAGATGATCCCGCCACGACCGATGTGAATGAACGCGTAACGGTGCCTATTTACAACAATAGTTTGGCCGCGTTGAATCATGCGTTACTTTCGGTGACCTCCGATTCAGTTGGCGGTGGTGTGGGTGCCATCGGTGTGGTTGAAGCGCATGCGACCGCCAGTGGCACGGCAACCTTTAACTTCATCGACAACACGATTAACTCCACCGCAGTGAGCTTAATGTCGGCTGCGGGTCGTTCAGGTACCTCGACGGACGCCTATCGTTTGCGTGGCAATATTGCCGGTTATGGCGGTGGTCTATTGGCCGTTAACCTCAATAGTGCTGAGCTCTCGAACACCATGGATAGTACCCTCACGATGAGCGGTACGCGTGCCCAAGCCGTTACGGTGCCTGGGACGAATCCCTCAACGACGGTGTTGCCGAGCTTGACCGTGTGGGCGGGCGGTCATGCGGACTATCAGGCGCATGCGGAAGCTGCCTCGGGTGGGTTGATTGCCGCCGGGACGAATGCTCTGAGTGCTACGCACGGGCTCACCAGCACCTTAACCATGACGGGTTTGGCGGATCAGACTTTCAATAGCGTGAACGCCAATACGTCGAACTCCGAAAAGGTTAATTTGACGGGGGATTCCGCGGGCGGTGGTGTCGCGAGTATTGACGGACTCGATGCGGTCAGCGTCATGCATAAAGACACGTCGACGACGCTCTTAACCGTGAACGGCACGTGGACGACGAGTGACCGATTTGATGCCCATGCGCTCACCACCAACACCGTGACGGGCGCAGCCTCGAATACTAAGGGTGGCCTCGGAGCCTTGTCGGGTGCAAGCTTTACGAACCAAATGGGCTCGAGTAGCGAGCATGCCACAACGCGCGTCGAAACAGGCGAAGCGACGGTGATCTCGGCCGGGACGGACGTGACCTTTGGCGCGGACACCGTTTGGTCGTTAAAGCCGGCTGACGGGTACAGCTTACTGGCGGACTCGGAAGTCTACGGGGCGATTGCGGGCGGTGGTATTCGTTTAGATAACAACTACTACCGCGATAACGTGGTGAATTTGGCCAAGAATACGGCGATTACCGCGGCTCGCACCGTATTACTCAACTCGAAGACGCAATCCGATGTGAAGGCGGAAGTGAGAGCTCGTACCGCGGGGGCCGTTGCGATCTTGGGCGGTAAGCTCAACAGCGTGATTTCGGAAACCAATAAGGTCAATGTGGCCGAAGGGGTGAAACTCACCACGAATTCCTTGACGGGTAAGTTGGCCTTAGGGGCTACGGCGCAAGACACGATTGCCCAGTCTGCTTTCAGTGTGGTCGAAGGGGCTGCGTTTGGCGGGGCCGATACGCGTGCCACGATCACCTTTGTGCGTAACGACTTGGTGGATATCGCCAGTGGTGCGAAATTACAGTCGGGCGGGAATTTGGTTTTGGCCGCTGGGGCAGATGTGGACCAAAAAACGGCCAATGCCTCGATCTTCTCACGCTCGGAAAGCGCGATGGGACCGGGGATTGGTGGTGTGACCTCTGTTCTTACGAGTGACTATTCGTTTAACGATAAAGTAACCCTCTCGGGAACGGCTGTTTCGACGCGTGACGCGACCGTGATTGCCGAAGAGGGTGATTACACGATTAACGACGATGCCTTTGAACGCTTCTGGGGCTCGCTCAATAATCAGTCGAGCTCTAAGGTGTCGATGAAGTCCTTAGGGATGACGCAGAAAAACGTCCATACGGATCATCTCTTCACGTTGAATGGTTCGTTAATCGCTGGTCTTTTAACGAAGGTGAATTTAACCTTCGATCAGTACGTGTTACCCACGTTAGGCGCTGGGGAATCGGCTTCAATTTCGGGTCACCCGACGGCTTCGACGACGATTACGCCAACGATTGAAACCAACACACAGGATGCTGGGGTATTGGCGTCGATTAACAAAGCCATTTCGAAGGCGTCGATTAAATCGCTCTCTAACGTGTACTTTACGCGTTACACCCAACTCAATGATTTGATTTCGGAATACCGCACGACGGCCACCACGACGGATAAAACGGCCGCGTTGATGTCGTTTATTGCCGAGCGCGATGCTCTCCTTGACCGAATGATCGCTCAGGGTTGGGTGAGTAAAGACAGTGCGGGTAATTGGCAGCCGATGGCTTCCGATACTGATCTTTTCTTCTCCGTGAAGGGAATTTCGGTTTCGGGTGGCTCCATTAACTTGACCACGCCGAAGATGGCGGGCACTGGGACCTTAAAGGCTAATGCTGCCCAGGGTATTTCGATTGTGAATAGAACCAATGCGTCCCTTGAAGTGGGCAACCTGACGATTGCCAGTAAGGGCGGTTCGGTGAAATTCAACGAGGCGGAAGCCACGGCAGCCACGGTGAAGGCAGCTGGCTTTACGGGGACGTTTACCTCCGGGACCAATAGCGTGGATCCCACCATTGTTGTGACGAGTGAATACAACAACGGTCCGATTACGATGAATTATCGTTTGAAAGACTGGAATGCCACGACGTATACAACAGATTCTGAATTGCTCGATCCCAAGCTCAATTTGTTGGTCTCAGGTGCTTTGACCAATGAGGCGGGCAGCATTACGCTCAAGGCACAAAAGGACCTGATCAGTAATGGCACGGTTTCAGCCGCTACGGGCTTGAACGTGACCGCTGGGGGCAACATCACTCAGGGCTATCAGCCTGGGCTCTTGAATACGGGCGGTGGGATTGTATCGGGTGATTGGGCCACTGAAATGAACAAGGTGAGCGGGGCTGCTACGAATACTATTGTCAAGGCCTCAAGCACCACGCCCTTCACATGGGGTACTGACTGGAAGGCCGGTGGCCAAATCGTGATCTCTGCAGACATGATTAACGTCAATGGTACGATCCAAAGTGGTTACCAAGACTTCATCATGGATGCCAGCGGTTATCAAAGCCAGATTAACAAGATTACGTCGGAGTGGATTTCGCGCGGTCGTCCACGTGAAAACGTGCGAACGAGTCGCTATCAGCTGACTCGAGCGGGCGACGTAGAAAACAATGGCGTCTATCGCCATAACGTCAACAGTTGGTACGATCCGTCGACGAACCGCATTATTGTGGAAGATATCAATCCAACCGCGGGTTCGATCATCTTGACGGGGCGTATTGGTAGCGTAGGTAACGGTAAATTGGTGGTTGCCAATGGTCAGGCCAATGTGACCGTTAAAACCCCTGGGACGACGGGCGTTCAGTTTGGCAAGCTCGATACGAAGATGGGTGAGGGCGTCATTCGCCTCACCGATACCTTCTACATGAATCAAGCGGCTAATGTGGGCGCTAAGGTGACTGAATATAAGCTCCGTAGCAATGGGGTGGGTAGTGCAACGGTATATAACCTCGACTTGAAAGGGCACGCTAGTAGTGCCAACACGTGGTATGGGAACTACACTGCCTACAATCCCAAAGCGGGCATCTATTACATTTGGCAGGATGGTTCGGACGTTGGAACGGAGCTCAATGGTTACTATGAAACCGTGAGTAAGTGGTGGGGGTTGGCGAGTGACTATGTTGCTGAAGCCCATAAGAAGGCTAAGGAAACTGAACTCAAGAACGCCGCGTTAACGATCGGGGGCACCCTAACGGACACGTATGTACGTCCTGAAGGGAGTCCCAACACGGATTATTACGGTTACACGCAAATCACCGCAAAAAAGGAAGGTCCTTGGGACGATGTCATTAAAACATGGCGCACGGGGTTCTTGGGCTTTTATAAGCACACTTCAGTGACATCAAAGCAAAAGAACACCAACTCGTTCTTGCGTATTCAAACGGTCAAAGCGGATAAAGCGATTGGGTTGAAGTTTGCCCAAGGCACGGGTGCGCTGACGATTAACGCCGGTAAAGACGTGGTCTTTACGCAGTCGAGCGATATGGAGGGCGGGACGATCAACATCACGGCCGGTGGCTCGGTCTTCTCCAGCTCCTCGAATGTCGTCTTAACGGGGCTCAAGAGTGCCACGATTAACGCCACAGGCGGGGATATTGGGACGGACGCCACCGCGTTACGCTTTGCGGGCGGTAGTGGCACGTTCACGGCGGCATTGAGCGCCGGGGGAAGCATCAACCTGGACGCCTCGAACTTGACCGAAGGTCGGAAGTTGACGGGGGTGAACCTCACTGCAGGTCGCGATATCAAACTCGCTTCACGTGGGGATATCGAATTTACGGGTACCGTCAAGGGCCAGAACATCACGTTCAACAGCACCTCGGGTGGCGTCACGATTCAGACGTTAACGCAAGGTAGCAACCAAGCCGGTTCGCAGCAGTTTAACGTCACCGCGCAACGTGATATCACGATTCGCAACGTCACGACGGACCTTGGTGTCGGTGTAATTAAGACCGCGAAGGCGTCTGAGGGAGTCCCAGGTGGCAATGTGTCGATCACGATGAACAACGGTTCGATCTATGACGCGACGGTGGATCCGGAAACGACAGATACCAGTATCACGGACGCCCGCTTTAACGCGTGGGTCACGGCCGGCTTAATTAATGCCGACGGGTCGGATGCCAGCTCGGCGAAGTGGGCGACGGACGTGGAAAACGAAAAACGCCGTATCCGTAGCGAATTTGCTCAGTACGAAGGCTATAAGAGCATGACGGCTGAGCAAAAAGCCCAGCTCACGTTGACGGACCAAACGCGCTTTGCGTCGCTTGAAACACGTTATTCGGCTTACAGCAATGTCGATAGCGCCATTGAAGCAATTAAGGCCGATCGCGAGAGCGCTCTGTATAAACTCTATGCGGCAGAACACAACTACGGTTGGACCGCCAACGACTTGATGTTCGCCATCGCCGATACCATTGCCAATCCGCCGGCTGATGCGAAACGCCAAGTGGGGCTCACCAACATTATTGGTAACAATGTGACGATCACAACCAATAAGGGGGTGGGGCGCTTCAATTCGTCCGTGAGTGCCAACATTGACTCCTCGAACGATGCCTCGTTAACGCCTGTGCAACTTCAAGAAAAGCAAGCGAAGAAACTCGCCGTGCTGAAGGAGTTGGCGAAGGCTGACGTGGGCGACTTCACGATGACGCGTGACGGTACGGTTACGGTCACGTTGAAGAAGCCGATTACGATCGACGCCTCGGGCGTGCTCAATATCAATGCGACGGATAACGTCTACCTCTCCTCGACCGATACGGGTTCGCTCACTGTGGGCACCGTCAAAGCGAGTACGGGGGACGTGCGTGTGTTGGCCAACAATGGTGTGTTGCCAGGGCTCGCCAACTCTCAGAGCTTGATTAGTGGTAATAAGGTCACGGTGCGTGCTGGCGACGGCAGTATCGGGACGCAAACCAATCTGATCCGTATCCACACGGCGGCAGACGGCTGGGCAGCGCTTTCGGCTGGTCAAGATATGTACTTGCGCAGTGTGGACTTGAGCGGAAACACGGATGACTTGACGCTCTACGCTCTCGCGGGCAACGGCGTCGTGAGTTTAACGGCCAAGAATGCGTATGCCTATGCAGGTAGCAATACGCTCTCGTCGGAATTCGTCGACTTCGATAAGTTAGGCTACATCAAAGGCCAAAACTTACAGTTCCACATCAGTGGGGACTTCGGTACCGAAACGAATCGCTTACGCTTTGGTTCAGACTCGAACATCATCTTTAGTGATGGCACGGTGTCTAACTTCTGGGCGGACGCACGTGACGCGGGAACGTTGAAGATTTCGGGGATTACCGCGACGGGCGTGATGGACCTAATCGGTCACGATAAGATCGACTTGGGTACCGCAGGCGAAACCATGACGGCTTCTCGCTTTAATGTGGTTGGTACCAACGCGGTCACCATCAAGGGGAACCTTACGAGCACGACAGGCGACATCAAGGTGGTGTCCACCGCCTCGGATGTGACCGTGGCGGACGGGGCCTTGGTAACGTCGAAGACCGATGCCACCTTCAGTGCCTATAACTTGTTGGCGATGAATGGCGGTGTGATCGACGCGCCAGGCAGCGTGTCCTTGACGGGTAAGGGTGTCTTTACGTCCTCAGGGACGATTCGCGATGCCAATACGGTGACGCTCTCGGCGACCGATGGCAATATTACGGCGAATCGCTTGACCGTCGGCGCGACCAATGCGATCACGTTGCATGCGACGGGGATTGTGACGGGCGATAACACCTCGCTAACTTCGAGTGCAGCCAGCGTGTCCGTTATTTCGGATCAAGGTCAAACGACGCTGACGAATGCGCTTTTGAAGGCCCTCGTTGGCGACATCAGTCTGAGTGGTTCTACGCTACTGAATCTCTCGGGCACGACGATCAATGCCAAGAATTTGACGGCGAGCGTTACGGGCTCGACGGGCGTTCTCAATGCACAAAATGCGATTTTGGATGTGAGCGACACCTTGACGATTACGTCCATGGGTTCGCTGAATTTGAGTGCGACCGAAGAAACCCATGGGACATATGAGGCGAAGACGATTACTGTCAGCGCCGCGGGTGACGTGAATGCCGCTGGAGCGAGCTTCACTGCGACCGACGTCAGTGTGACGAGTACGGCAGCTAAGGTGCTTGCTTCGGAATCGACCTGGACGATCGCCAATGCCCTTACCCTCACGGCTAAGACGGATCTAACGGTTAAGGACAGTACCCTCAGTGCTAAGAGCCTTACGGCCAAGGCTGAAGGTGGCAATTTAGACGCCCAGAATGCCGTTGCGAATATCACCAATGCCACGACTTTAACGTCGGGCGCAGTGATGACGCTCAAGTCGACCGAAATCGATAAGGGTGTCTTCACCTCGGGTACGCTTAGTGCCACGGCTGGCTCCGCTCTGGATGCCGAGGGTTCTCAGCTCTCCACGTCTGGCGCCGATACCGCGGATGTTGCGGCCTTAACCTTGAAGGCCACTTCGGGTGACATGACGTTAACGAACGCCACCGTCACAGCTCAAGAAGCGGGTACGCTCAAGGCCACGGCTGGACAGGATCTCCTTGCTGGCACGTCGGTCTTGACAGGGGCGAAGTTGGTTGCCTCCGCT
>CAJJMF010000049.1 GCA_905192805.1 uncultured Sutterella sp.
GGAAAGACGCCTCGATTAACGTCGTGAGTGCCTTCCCGTTGATTCGCGATTTGGAAGCGGGCGTCCCGATTAATAAAGTCCGCTTTGACGTGGCCGTGACTGCCGTTTGGTAATCCCCGTCCATCGGTCCAATTAAAGAAACACCCGTCGATAACGTATCGGCGGGTGTTCTTTTTTGAACAGTGGGCGTCGTCCGAGCAGACAGCGCCAATGTGGCGTGGTGCGCGACTAGTTATCGAGCCCGTGTTCGATGGCGTACACGGCCGCTTGCACACGGCTCGCCACCCCCAACTTACGCAAAATGCTCTGCACGTGCACTTTCACCGTACTTTCGGCTAAGCCCATCGCACGCGCGATTTCTTTATTGGAGACCCCACGGGCAATCCAGCGCAAGGTTTCCTTTTCGCGACGCGTCAACGTCGCCGGGTCACTCGCTTCGCGCGCGGAGGGTTCGTCTTGACTCGCTAAGCGCGTCACAAACTTCGTCATCATCTGGGGCGAAATCACGCTTTCCCCCTGATAGACGCTACGAATCGGGCCCCCAAGCGTAAGCATTCGCCCAGCGTATCGTAGTCTTCACTGACGGTCAACATAATCACGGCCAAATTGGGGTGCGCTTCGCGGATCTGGGCTAAGACTTCATAGCCCTTCATGCTCGGTAAATCACAGTCAAGGAGCAACACATCCGCTGGCGTTTGTTCAATCAACTTCACGCCTTCGAGCCCGTCGCCGGCTTCCCCTACGACTTCTAAATCGGATTGACGTTGCAGGAGCGCTTTAATACCACTACGGAACAAATCGTGGTCATCGACGAGGAGAATGCGAATTTTAGGCATAATAATCGTTTCTTCTGGGTTGAGGGCATTGGGCCGCACGGAGGGTCACGCTTGCGCGGAAATGAGGCACACCCAATACCAATGGGAAGGAAATAGTATTAGTTTAATTGTATCGACTGCCTAATCCCCTCGCAATCCCCATGACTACGGTCAACCAAAGGGTTATCGCGAGGACGGGGCTCTAGTATTTAGTATTATTTACCTAATACTTATGAAGTATCCCATTGGCGAGAGCTCCGACCTTTACGGGACCCATCGTCCCCTCATTATCGTAGGTCAACCTCCCCCACCCCTCGACCAACGGTTTTAGGTCGCCCGAGCCCCAGCGCTCCCCCCTCGTCCTACACCGAAGGACCTATCTCTTCAGAGTGCTATGACAATGTCTCGCATAGTGTTAGTATGAGACTCAAATCTTACCTTTACGGTACTTATTTTCTCTTGGAGAACCACACATGACCACACAAACTACGCATCAACCCACCGCCTACGATCATCTTTCGGTGGGCGATATTGCCGCAGCCAATCCGAGCGCGGCCGAAGTGTTGGATCGCTTTAATGTGGATTTTTGCTGCCACGGTAAAACCGCCTTTGCGGTCGCCTGCGCTCTCGCGGGCGTGGAACCGGCGACGGTCGCTGCGGCACTCGATCAAGTCAAAGGCGAGGCTGCGCCCGGCAAGCCCGACTTTAAAACCTGGCCCACGGACTTGTTGATTGACTATGTGCTCAAGATTCACCATCGTGGGATCCGTGAAGACGGCCCCGAAATCCTCAAGTTGCTCGATAAAGTCTGCCGTGTGCATGGGGACAATCACCCCGAACTCTTTGAAGTGGCCGAGCTCTTTAAGGGCTCCTTTGAAGCCCTCTCGCAACACTTGGTGAAAGAAGAAAACGTGCTCTTCCCCTACCTCTACCAGCTCTGCATTGCGGACTTACAGGGACAAAAAACGGGGGCCTTTCACTGTGGCACGGTCCAGGCACCGATTGACGTGATGGAACACGAGCACGCCGACGAAGGCGAACGACACTACAAAATCGAGGCCTTAACGAACGGCTACACCCCGCCCGCGGATGCCTGTGGTTCGTATCAGCTCCTCTTGAAGCGCTTGAAAGACTTCAAGGACGATCTGCACGAACACATTCATATCGAAAATAATCTCATTTTCCCGCGTGCGTTAAAACTCGAAGCGGACGTGGTGGAATAACCGCCTAAAACCGTCCCCCATCCCGGGCGTGCTCACTTTCCCCCTTGGGGGAACCGCACGCCCGTTTGCCTATCGAAACGATCAAAGGATGCCCACTATGACTGATACTCCCATGACCCAAGGCGTCGATATGGCGCGTGTACGTCGCTTAGCCGAGATTTCCGCCCAGTATGACGCCAAACAGTTAACGCTCGACGAAGCGCGCAACCAAATGCGCGCCTTGGCGCCCGTGAAACCCGTCGAAATTGCGATGATTGAACAGATGGACCCGGCCCAAGACGGCAACGGCCACGAATGCCGCCGCACGCCCTTGGGGGAAATGATTGCGCTCTTTGCCCCCTTCTTGGATCGCTCGCGCCCCACCGGGCTCGCCTGGGACCACCCGATTGCGGTCTACTACCGCGAAATTGACGCTTGGAAAGGGTTAGTCAAAGAGATCGAAGACTTGGTGCAGTACCCCGTGATTCGTAATCAGTGGTATGCGCTCTACGATCGCTTGGCGCAATTAAAGCTCCACTTTGCGCGTAAACACAACCAGCTCTACTCGGAACTCGAACGTCGTGGGTTTAATCGCCCCTCGACCCATATGTGGCTCTTTGACGACTATATCCGTGATGAGATCCGCGATGCCCGCAGTTTGCTCGAGCGCGAAACCGCAGCGACCGATGAGGAATTCATCAAAAAGCAGCAACACATCATCGATAACTGCTTGGATTTGATCGCCAAAGAAGAAACGATTCTGCTCCCCACCTCCTTAGCCCTCATCCCCGAGGCCGCCTTTGAACACATGAAGTTGGGCGACGCGGAAATCGGCTTTGCTTGGGGCGTGGAGAAAGCCCCCGAAGGGAAAAAGTCTGTAGCCAATGCTTCGAGCGCCTCGGCGCCAACGCCGGTGAGCCCAGCAGGTGGCCCCGATATGGCGGGCTTTGCGGCGGAATTTGGGCAATTGATGGCGAAGTACGGACTCTCCGTGGGCGCCGGGGCTCAACCCACGGCTGACGCGCTTCTTGAAGTCAAAACCGGTAAATTGACCTTAGAGCAGATTAACCTCATTTTCCAACACTTGCCCGTGGACATTTCCTTTGTGGACGAAGGAGAAATCGTGCGGTTTTATACCGACACGAAGCACCGCATCTTCCCGCGCAGCCGCAACGTGATTGGGCGTCGTGTCACGAACTGCCACCCGACGACGAGCGTGCATTTTGTGAAGGAAATTTTGGCGAAGTTTAAGTCAGGCGAAGAAAGTTCGGTCGACTTCTGGATCAATAAGCCCGGCAAATTCATCTACATCCTCTTTATCGCGATTCGTGACGAAGAGGGTCGCTTCCGTGGCGTGATGGAAATCATGCAGGACTGCACGCGTATTCGTGCGCTGCAGGATTCCCGCACGTTGCTCACCTGGAGTCAGGAAACGAGCGAACCCGTCTATTTGCACGGCATTGCGGAACCCGGTGAAGACGTCCCCGTCGGTAAACGTGGGGGCTACTCGCGTCACCAGGAAGCGCCCGCGGCCGCTCCCCAACAACCCGCCTTTGTGCCACCCACCTTACCCGAATTGACGCCCGAGACGAAGTTGAAGGACTTGATTGCCATCGCGCCTTGGCTGCGTCAACGCTTGGGCGACGAAGTGGCCGTCTTTAAGGCCTTGCGTACGCCCTTGGGTGACATCATGATTCCGCGGGCAACCTTGGGATTAATGAGTGAACACGGGGGCGTAGAGATTCCCCAATTAATCGCGATCATTCAAAAGCTGGTCGCGATGGGGCCCAAAGAAGACTAATCGTCGATCCTAAACGCGAGGGGCGTGGCTCACGGGGTCTCGCCCTACCCTCCCAAACGGGCTAGTCTCGCTTTCAAAGCGCTGTTGACTGGCCCGTTTTGTTTTGCGCTCAGGCGCCCAGTGAGGATTCTTGCATGAGTTCATGGTTCAAGAAACCCTCTCGTAAAACATCCTCCCTGTTCTCGCTCAGGGCGCTGACGCTATCCATCCCACGTCGTCTACGATTATCCTTGCGTGCCAGATTCGCCCGATCTGAGGCATAAAAAAAGTCGGGCACTGCCAACCCTCATAGCAGTACCCGACCGATCCTTTCGGATCTTCAAGGGAAGTTCTCCCTTGCGTGATGAATATTACCGATACCCGACCCTTAGCGCAAGAAGAAAATTTCACACAACCTAAATAAGGGATATACAAGCAACAAAGAGTTGTTTCACGTCAATATTTAACGTTATTTTTCATTTTCTTTACACTAGAAGGCAAAATGATTCAAATTATTTCATGTAAATAGCGTTTTACGTATTCTTTGCTGATTCAAATAGTTTTATTTAATTTATTCGCCTGTTCTCAGCACATGCCTACTGGCACAATCGGCTAAATAGCAACAATCATTTTGCGTCAATACACCAAGGCGGATGGCGTTAACACAATGGCGTTAACACTTTCGCTCGTTGTGGCCCTCCCATAGGATGACGTATGATGACAGGTGATCGGTATTGGCCCTCAGTCACCCCAACGGTGCTGAGGTGAAACCCAATGACGATAGCGCCTTGTGCTGGAGGGGCTTTGAAGGTGTTCCAAAAGGGAACACGTTCACCTGTGTCACCTGTGCGTGCCTTATGGATTCTTTCTGAATGCAAAAAACCACCGTCCTTGATGATGAAGGTTATTGATGACCCAACGCAATCCCTCAACAGAATTTCTCCTTTTGACAACCCAACGAACCACTGAGGGTACGGGTGTTCACTTTGATCGCGAACACGATACCCTCTGGCTCACGCCCAAGCGGATGGCCGAATGGTTGGGTAGCTCCGAAGACACCATCAAGGAGCACCTATCCGAACTCATCGCAGCCAATGAGCTCGATGCGCAAACCGTGATGAAGGAATTCATGTGCACCACCCCAGACGGAACGACGTGCCTTAGCCCGCACTACGCGCTCGACGCGCTCATTGCCGTGAGCTTTCGCGTTCAGAGTCAACAAGCAACCGATTTCCGCCAATGGGCCACGAAGGTTCTTCGCAGTATGGTGGTCAAAGGCTACGTACTCGACAGTGAGCGCTTAAAAAATGGCGCTTTGTTTGACGACGCGTACTTTGATGAGCTCATTGAAGCGATTCGCGAAATTCGTGCGAGTGAGCGCCTCTTCTACCAAAAGGTCACGGATCTCTTTGCGACAGCCTCGGACTACGATCCGCGCTCACGTACTGCTCAGCGCTTCTTCGCGAGTGTTCAGGATAAACTGCACTATGCTGTGCATCGCCATACGGCAGCCGAACTCATGGTTGAGCGCGCTGATGCACAAAAACCGCATATGGGGCTCAGCACCTGGAAAAACGCCACGAGTGGCGGCAAAATTCTCCCCTCGGACGTGCTACTCGCCAACAACTACCTCACCCAAGCAGAGCGCGACACCCTCAACCGGCTCGTTTCGATGTATTTGGACGTCGCAGAATTACGCGCCCAAAAACGGATTCCTATGACGATGCAAGACTGGGAAGTCCAGCTTGAGCGCTTTTTGGTCTTTAACGAAGAGGATGTCCTAATAGGGCAAGGTGCGGTATCCACCGAGGAAGCCCAAGCACACGCACGTGCCCAATTTCAAACGTTTCGCATTGAACAGGATCGACAGTATGTGAGTGACTTTGATGCCTTGCTGGCACACTGCGACGGGCAAACGAACGTGAAGAAAATCAAAAACACGCAGGACTAACGGCGAGGTGTTGAGGATCAACGTGGTGCGTTTTAATAACCTTCTTCCTCCAAATCCCTGTGTCAGAGTCGTTTCGAACTTGTTCCAAAATGGAACAAGTTCACCCGTGTCTCCATGGGCCTTCTTTTGCGACCCTCAAAAAGCACGTCACCCAGCCAACCGATCGCTGACTGGGTGAAGCGCAATGGGTTAAGCGACGCTGTGGGCTACTTCATCGCTTTGATGTCTTTCACAGCACTATCGGCCGCAATCACGCCCGAGACGATCGCCCAAGAATTCATCATCGCCGTCATCGAATCTGCCCCGTTGGCACCCCCAACGACGCAACCCGCCCCAAAGAGCCCGGGGATAGCTTTCCCGTCACGATCCAAAATGGCTAAGTCGCCATTGGCTTTTAAGCCCCCTAAGGTTGTCTGATAACGCACTTTTTGTTCCACAATGTGGTAGGGCCCTTCGCCCAAACCGCCCGTGATGGGACGCTTAAAGTCGCTGTCCGTACCCGAGGCGACCAAGTCATTCCAATGCGCAACGCTCTTCACTAACCCGTCGGGATCAATCCCCATGGTTTTCGCTAATTGCGCCAAATCGCTCCCGACGGCCATGACGGGCACGCCCTCGTTACGGATATTGACCCACCCATCGAGGGTGGCTTCGTTCGGGACCAACTTGTCTTCTAAGGACTTCGCCACGTAGCGCTTCCACGCGGGGGTATCCATGACAATGTAAGCGATATGGTCGGGTTGCGCAATGGTAGCGTCCGTTAAGACCCCGAGGCCCTCACGTTCGTTCACAAAGCGTTGCCCCGCTTTATTGACGTAAATAGCGCCCGAGGTTTTCATCGTGTCCGTGGAACTTGCCGTGGCCGCTAACCCGTGGCCCGGGATCGTTTCCACCCCTTGCGGATACTTTTTCACGAGGTCAAGGTTAATCGTATCGGCCCCAATCGCGGTGGCCATCCGTAGTCCATCGCCCGTTTCGGAATCGAGCCCGTAGAAGACATAATTGGCCATTTCGGGAGGCAATAAGCGTTTATCGGCTCCATAACCGCCCGAGGCTAAAATCGTCGCCTTGGCCTTAATTTCGTAGGCGTTGCCCTCCTCGTCAAAGGCCTTAATCCCCGTCACACGCCCGTTGGTGAGCATAAAGCGTTGGGCTTGCGTCGAAACAAGGAGTTTCCCGCCAAAGTGCGCAAAATGGTCCTTCATGAGTTTTAGGTAGTTGACACTACGGCCTTCCACCCCTAACTGACGATTCGCGGAATGATCCGGGTACTGCGTCGCCGCAGGCCCATAGGGGATCTTCATCGTGTCGGTTAACCAATCAACGACGCCCCCGACGCGTTCGGTGACCGCTTTCACGAGCACGGGATCGTTACGATCCTTACCAATACGCATAATGTCTTTGGCGGCCAATTCGGGACTATCCTTGGTTTCTTTGAGTTTCTCGCGCTGAATCTTGGAACCCGTCGCAATCAAGGTGCCTGCGTTCAATACCGTTGCCCCGCCAATGGTGGGCATTTTTTCGACCAAGATGACCTTAGCGCCCTGACTCGCAGCACGCACAGCGGCCGTGAGACCGGAGCCACCGGCACCCACCACGACGATATCGGCCTCTTCGACGCGCAATTCGCCCTTACTCATTTCTTTGATCTTGAGCGTAGCAAAGGCCAATTGATCACCGCCCGCTTTTTTGATGGCTGCCATCACACCTTGACGAATCCCGTTACTCGTCATCGTGGCGCCCGATACCGAGTCCACGGCGGTGGAATTGGCTTTCACCACACGGTCAGGAAACTGCGCTAGGGCTGCGTCCGAAATCCCTGGGGTTTCATTGTGTTTGAGTACCTTCACGGCGGTGATGGTGTCGCCCTTAAAGGTGACGGAGACTTGAATGGGGCCATTGCGCCCCGTGCCTTCGCCAACAAAGGTACCACTTTGTGTGGCCAAGGCCGTGCTCGTCACCATGACACCCAGTAACGCAAGCGTGAACGTTTTTGCTTTCATCATCGACTCTCCCATTAGGTCATTCAAGCGGCCTTTTCGAGGGGGGCTTCACCCCTTATCCGAAAAGACTACAGCTAAAGCATTATGCGCCGAAAAAAGCGCGTTCAACAAGGCTTCTACGCGTTATTCCTAGGATGAGAAATGGTGGTGTAGTGAAACTGTCTACGTCTTTAAGGAAAATCCTTGCCACGCGGTTGAGGACCCGGACGATGAGCGAACCCTGAGGCACGTTGGACGACGTTTGAGGTTCACGTTGAAGGACTGATCGCTATCGAAGACTTTAGAGTTTGGCAGTGGCCCACTTTAGAATTTGGCAGTACTTCACTTTAGAGTTTGGCAGTGAATTTTCGCTAGGGTAGGCCTGACGACGTCGGGCGCTGAACCTTAAGTCCAGCGCCCGGCGTTTAGGACATCTGCCTCAGCATTAGAAGGTGTATTTCACTTCCACTTCTCCACCGTGACTACGGAAGTCCGGTTGGTACGCTAAGTGATACTTTAAGCGCATCGAAAGCGCATCCGTGGCTTGGTAGTTGAGCCCCAAGTCAAAGAGCCCCATCAAGCGCGAATCCTCCGCACTGCGCGTTGTGAAGTACGCGCCCGGGATCCCTTCAAAGGCCGCCTGAATGCGGTTTTCCTTATCTAACACTTCGGCACCTAAGGCCACTCGCCCTTCAAGCGTCAACGCTTTGGCGGGCTGCACCTTAAACTGGTAGCCCACTTGGACGAGCCCAGAGTGCCGCGTCTGCGCTTTGACGTCGTAGTTAAACACCGTGGCGCCCCACTCATGGTAGCCTGCGCTCCGTAAGTACGTGTAGTCAAAGCGCACGAAGGGACTCACCACATCGCCACGCCAGTTGTAGCCCACCCCGGCATAGACGAGGTCACTCTGATAGGACGAATTCGCGTGCTTATTGAGGCGATAGAGGTGACGTTTGCCTTCCACTAAGCCTCGTGCATACCCGAGCGAGAAGTCCACGTCTTGGTTCTCCGTCACGTGATGGTCGCCATAGACGCCCACCTGGTACTGGCGTACCTCAGCCGAATGGTTGACGATATTGCCGTGACTTGTGATATCGGCCTCCGTAAAGCCCACCATCACACCCAAACGCGTTTGGTTGTCACGTACGCACACGTCGCTCCCCACCGCGAAGGCACTGTTGCGGGACCGGTACCCGGTACTGCCCTTTAAGGCGTCTTGTCGATCATAGAACTGATCCAACTTCACCCAGAGGTTAGTGCCATTTTCGGTCACGCTCGGATCACAGGGATCGCGTGGCGCATAGAGCGCCAAGGCGCGCGATTCATTCGTGAGAATGCTGTTCACCGACCCCGTCATGAGGGGCAGCGCGGCGACCGCCGTACGATCGGCTTCGGCCTGGTCGGCAATGCTATAGAAGTATTGCGACACGACGCTCCCGGGATGCTTACTAAACTCATGGTCGAGCACTTCGGCCATGGGCGCGGCATGCTCATGATCGAACTGGCGCACGATACACTCCAATTCGCCCATCTCACCACTCGAACAAATGTCGGAGGTGACCGAAGAAATGATCAAGTCAATCTCACCCGCATGGTCATACACGGGGATGAAATTAAAGAGGAGCGAATCGTCGTTGTAGGCCCCAAACTGCTCGGCCGTGGGTACCATCGGTGCGCCCGCCTTCGTCGTATAAATGACCTTTTCTAAGCGGTCACCCGAGAAGTTTTCCGCCACGTCATACTCGCCCACACTCACAAAGAGCGTGCCACCACCTACCCCAATCGCGTCGCTCGCGCGAATGCGAGAGAATTCTGCGAGGTTATGGGCTTCGATACGCACCGTGCCCGCTGACGTCATCGCAAAGCTGCGTACGTCGTGCGGTTGATCGGCCGTCGTGGGATGGAGTTGCAACGTAGCCTCCTCGACGCGCACCGCGCTGTTGCGAGTGACACGCCCTTTTCCCAATCGTACGTCGCGCCCCCCGCGAGCGTCGTTTCGCCCTCGTGGGCATAGGTTTGATTGGCTAAGAATTGGAACGCGCCCGTGCCACGCAAACGTACGTTCCCGACGCCCGTCGTGTTAAGCGTAAAGCGCTGGGGGTCGGTAAAGCCTTCAAACACAAAGTCACGCACTCCGCTCGCATCGAGTGCGCTATCGGCAAACACAATGGAGCGCTCCGTCGGGGTCGCTACCGTCTCAGCGAGCGCACGACGCACACGTCGCGCATTCGGCGTGGCGGAATCAGCCGAGTCTGCAGTATCGGTGGTATCAGCAGCACTCGTGGCATCTTTCACCCCGAGGCTCGACAAATCCGTCACCTTTAATCGACCCGAATTGATATAAATGTTCCCCGTGAAGTCGTTCTCGGTATTGTCAACCGTCAACGTCCCCGTCCCACTTTGCTCAATACCGCCTGCCCCCGTTAATTTACGGGTGAGCGTCAGATCGTCCGTGAGGCCATAGGCGAGGCGACTCGTCGGGCTACTGAGCAAAATGTCGCCCGTTCCCCCTAAGGTCGCCGTCGCGCTCGTGGAGCCTTCGGCCACGTCGCCCACCTGGAGCACCCCGTCTTCAATCGTGGTGCTGCCTTGGTAGTCGTTCAACGCCATCAAAATCGTGCGACCCTCGCCCGCTTTCACGAGACTCCCCAGGGCTGCTTGGGTATCGCTCCCTGTCAACCGACGAGCGAGCACATAGTTCCCGCGTGCGTTGACGCGCTCCCCGTCGGTCGGGGTCACTACCGCGCCTGGCGCATCCGTGAGCGCCAAGCGTAACGTACCGCCCGTGAGCGCAATGTCACCCGTGCCACCCAAGAGTGCACTCCCGGCGGCAGTGGTCTCGTCGCCCAATTGCAGGACGCCCTCTGCTACCGTCAACTGGCCACTATAGGTATTGGGGGCATTCATCACGAGGGTTCCCGTGCCCGCTTTCGTCAGATGGTGCGTCATGGGATCGGTGGGGGCTTCGGTCATATCCGTGATCGCAGCGTTGGCGCTTTGCGTCACGGTTTTCCCTTCGGCCACCTCTAAGGTCACGCCGCCATCACCCACTTCAATCGCATCCCCCGTTGCCGTATTAAACCCGGCAAAGAGTTCGCCCGTTTGGGTGAGTTCGACCGTCGCCGCGTGTTGCATCTCAAGGCGCACACGCGCACTGGCGTTCGTTTCGGTGCGGTTCGCAATAATGCGCCCCGCGGTGAGCGTGGAGCCGTCCAACTGCAAGGTGTTCGTGGCTCCCGCGTTACTCACGTCGTCCGCCAATTTCACGGCATCGTTCACGGTCGCCGTGCCTTTGAGGGTAAAGCGGGCATCCGTCACCCCCTCGCTTTCGGCAGAAACGACCAAGTTTTGGGTCTGCGTAATATGGTTACCCGTATCGAGCACCAGTGTCCCGTCGGAGACGCGCGTGTCGCCCGTATAGTCCAAGGGCGCCCCGTCGGTGTCAAGCGTCACACTGCCCGCGCCCACTTTGCGTAGGTTCCCCGTGCCCGTGATGACCTGGGTAAAGGTGCGAGGCGTCGCGGTGTCGGCGTTCGAGAGTTCAAACGTCCCCTTGTCGGAGTCGACCCCCGTCACCACGGCTTTGGTGGCATCGCTACCCAATTGGCCCGTTTCCATCACGAGTCGTAAGGTGCCGCCCAAAATCGTCGTATCGCCCGTATAGGTATGCGCCACGTCCACAATGGTGGTCCCTGTGCCCTTTTGCACGAGGTTCCCGTCGCCCGTCACGCGGCGCAATTGCGAGCGACTGTCGACAAAGCGAAAGTCCGTGTCCGCGAGGTTAATCGCGAGCGACCCGCCGTTCGTGAGCGTAATCGGGCCCGTGCCCCCGACGTCCGCGTCGGCACTCGCCCCACCGTTACCCCACTCGAGCGTTGCGCCATTAATCGTGAGAGCGCCCGTGTAGGTATTTTTGGCCGTCATGACCAAGGTACCGGGCCCTTCTACGCGAAGCGTCGTGTTGCTCGCCTCGGCCTCGTCACTGATCGCGGCCGTCGTGTCTTGCACCATCCGTAGGTTCTTTGCGATCGCAACGGTCATCCCGTTGTTGCCCACGGCAATCACATCGCCCGCCGCGGTATCAAATTGATCAAAAAGCGCTCGGGTCACGAGTTGCGTCTCAGGCACATCCTCGGGGCGGGTAAATTCCACCCGAGCCCCTTCTTTGCCGACAAGACGAATGGCGTTATTGTCGCCCGTCCCTTCCCCACGCAGAATGTTGTGGGCAGCGAGCGTTGCCCCATCGAGCATTAAGGTATTGACCGTATTGCCCTGCGCCCCTTGCGCTAAGAGCACGTCACCCTTAACGTGCGCCGTCCCTTCGAGGGTAAAGGTGGCCGAGTCGTTCGGATTTTCGGCCCCGACGGCGAGCTCGGACGTTTGCGTGATGGCTTTGCCGTCCGCTAAGTAGAGTTCCCCTCTGCGCACTTCGGTTTTACCGGTGTAGTCATAGGTATCGGCCGTCAACGTCACCTTACGCGATCCCGCCTGTCGCAGTCCCCCCGTGCCCGTGATCGAGCGCGAGAAGGCTTTATCCGCATAGAAGGTACGGAATTCGAGCGTACCGTTGGCTTCCCCCTCGCCCGTGTCGATGGCCGACGTGGAGGACCCTAACACCGTATTGAGCGCATCCCAATAGTTGTCCTGATTGTCTTGCACGGAAATCACCCCGGAGCGAATCCGCGTCACCCCATCGTATTGGTAAACGCGCGAATTGCCCACGGAGCCCAGGATCAATGTGCCCGTGCCCGCCATCTCCAGGTTGCCGTGGCCACCCTGTAGCCACGAAACGGGGAGTTCAAAATAATCCGAATTCCCCCAGGCCACCGTGGCAGACGAAACCCCATTGTCATCCAACGTGCCATCGGCCGAGACATACAAATTGCCACTGCCGTTGAGGTACACCTCGGAGTTGCCGTTGAGCGCCTGATTGTCCCCAATCTGGAGCACCCCTTCGCGCACCGACCACGACGCGTAGTCGTTGCCATGGGGATTAATCACCTGATTGCGGGCCGTCACAATGAGTCGCCCGTCCCCCACCTTTTGAAGGCTGAGGCCCCCCGTGACACGCATCGCTGGGTTTTGTCTGGCGACCCCCCCAGTGACCTTCACATAGTTATACGCCGCATTGTTGTCCATCGAGCGCAGACTCTTCACGTAATCGGTATCCGGGTTAAAGCCCTCAGCGAGCATCAAGGGATTCGCTTGCGTATGGCCTGTCGCATCCCACTCGAGCGTCCCGCCGTTTTGCACCACCAAGCGTCCATAGGAATTCACTCCCGCGGCATGGACGACGTTGTCCATTTTGAGCGAGGCGTTATCGACCGTTATCCACGCGTACTGGTTAGCGACGGAGCCAAACGTGATGTTCCCCACTTGGGCAGAGGCGCCGTCTTTGATCGTAAAGTATCCCGTCTGAAGGTCCACCTCTTCGGCCCCCTCAAGGCGGGCCGTTGCGCCCTCGAGGAGCCACGTACCGCTACGAATTTCAATTTCGCCCGTGACGGTATTCTCTCCCGTGAAGCGCACGGTAGCGCTGCCACCAGAGAGGCGCAGGTTCCCCGTGCCCGAGAGCGTGTTGTCGACCGTGACCGGGCCGATCGACACATCGGGCGAGAATTCAATCCAGGCGTCGTTATTCACCACTAAGTCGCCCTGCATGAGTTTGAAGCGTTTCGTGTTGAGGCCGACCGCACTCTGGGTCACCCCCATGATCGACTTTTTGTAGAGATGGTCCACGGCCGTATCCGTTCCGGTCGTCGTCTCGCCGGTGGTGTCGTTTAATTGAAACCCACCAAAGACCACACGGCCTTCTTCGACGCGCAGCCCCCCCGTCATGGCGGAGTTGTCGGCATTAAGTAGCAAGGTGCCCGCCCGTTTATTCAAAGCTGCCCAAACTTGGACAAAGCCCTCGTTTGGGTGGCTGAACTTGTTTAACACTTCGCCTAGTGGAGTCTTTAAGGAATCACCAGATCCCCCAAAGCCAAGGCTAAAGCGACGTAGTAACGGTAGACCTTTCGGCCTTTCTAATTCTACGCCTTCAGACCGCAAATTAGACCGAGAAGATGCCTAAGTCTGCTTCTGAAGTTGTGCGCCTGAAGCCTCATTGAACTCCTTCTCTAGCTTCTCTCGCACTATTCGCGGAGGAAGATGTAACTCTTCCTCTTTCCAATCTTTGCGAGCTAAGATGTTCTTAGCCGCATTAGTATCCGCATGTTCAATGTGCCCGCAGTTATGGCATATAAACTTGTTTCCATGGCGAACGGTTTTTCCGACACATCCGCACACGGAGCAGCGCTTTGATGTCCACGCTGGATTAACCTCTATTAACTTGATTCCGTATTTCTTACACTTAAATACGATTCGTTCATGTATGTAATGCAGGGCTGACGCATAGCGTACTCTAACAAATCGCCAATATTTCTACGATAAATC
>CAJJMF010000050.1 GCA_905192805.1 uncultured Sutterella sp.
TATCCTATTCAGTCTTGGCTTCTTGTCCTTTTTCGCTTGAGACAAGAGCATTTTCCAATTTGGGAGAACTCTCATGACAACCGCTGCCGATGTTTTACAGATGATTAAGGACAACGACGTCAAGTTCGTTGATTTCCACTTGACCGACACCTTGGGTAAAGAACAGCACGTTTCGGTGCCCGCTTCGTGCTTGGACGAAGACACCTTCGAATTGGGGCAGCCCTTTGACGGTTCGTCGATGAAGGGGTGGCGCGGTATTGAGTCGAGTGACATGCTCTTGTTGCCAGACCCAGAGTCCGCTCGCATGGACCCATTCCGCGAGCATAACACCCTTGTGTTGCAGTGCGACGTGTTAGAGCCGTCGACGGGTAAGGGCTATAGCCGCGACCCGCGTTCGATCGCTCGCCGTGCTGAAGCGTATTTGAAGACGACTGGTATCGGGGACACCGCCTATTTTGGGCCGGAACCCGAATTTTTTATTTTTGACGCCCTCAAGTGGGAACACCGTCCAGGCAAGAGCTTCTTCCAGATCGATAGCGAAGAAGCTCCGTGGTCGAGCGCTTTGGATTTGGAAGGAGGGAACTTAGGTCACCGCAACCGCATGAAGGGTGGCTACTTCCCGGTTTCTCCGGTGGACTCCTTAGCAGACATTCGTGCCGAAATGTGCATTTTGTTGGAACAGCAGGGCGTTCCGACCGAAATTCACCACCACGAAGTCGGTGGCGCTGGTCAGTGTGAAATTGGTACGAAATTCAGCACGTTAGTGCGTCGTGCCGACTGGACGCAGATTTTGAAGTATACGGTGCATAACGTGGCAGCGGCCTATGGTAAGACGGCCACCTTTATGCCCAAGCCCATCGAAGGCGATAACGGTTCGGGGATGCACGTGCATCAGTCCATTTGGAAGGATGGCGTGAACCTCTTTGCTGGCAATGGCTATTCGGGGCTCTCGGATCTGGCGCTTTACTACATCGGCGGCGTCATTAAGCATGCCCGTGCCTTGAACGCCATCACCAACCCGGGGATTAACTCCTACCGCCGTTTGGTGCCGGGCTTTGAAGCACCGGTGAAGTTGGCCTACTCCGCTTGCAACCGTTCGGCGTCGATTCGTATTCCTCACGTCACGAACCAGAAGGCACGTCGCGTGGAAGTGCGCTTCCCGGATCCGTTGGGCAATCCCTACTTGGTCTTCTCGGCCTTGTTAATGGCTGGGCTTGATGGGATCCAGAACAAGATCCACCCGGGCGAAGCCGCTGACAAGAACCTCTACGATTTGCCGCCGGAAGAAAACGCCAAGATCCCGACCGTGTGCGCCTCCTTGGATGAAGCGTTACGTTATCTGGACGAAGACCGTGAATTCTTGACCCGCGGTGGCGTCTTTACGGATGACTTCTTGGATTCCTACATCGCCTTGAAGATGGAAGAAGTGACGCGTGCTCGCATGGCCGTGACGGCGCTTGACTTCGACCTCTACTACTCGGCCTAATCGGCGCGCGTCAGGCGAACTCTTGCGTGCCTAGGGAGGGCTCTCGTCCGTCTCTAGGCAACGCTCCAACGTTGTTGCCAGCGCCCATCGGGTTCTGCGAACGCTTTGGGAGCGGTTAACGCAGGGGTCATGCATTAAGAGGGGGAGGTTGAACCTCCCCTTTTTTACCCTACAGCCAAGGAGTACATCGTGAATACCTCGCTCAGTGCTACCCCCAGTCCCTTTCAGGCGCTCGCACCAGCGTGGGATCTGTTGAGCTTCGCGGTGTGGGTCACCGATACGACGGGGACCATTCTTTGGGTCAACGCATCCACCGAAGTGTTGGTGGGGCGTTCACGTCGTAGTTTGATCGGCGAGCGCTTTAGCGACTATTTTGCCGACTGTGAAGGCTGGTTTACCCCTGACGTCGCGGGGCATGAAGCCACGGGACAAATGCCTGGGACTCTGATGGTGTTCCGCCCCGGTGGACGTAAAGAGACCGTGAAAGTTCAGGTCGCATTTTCGCCCTTTACGAGTGCCAATCTTCCCGAAGGAGGGGTGCTCATTGAGATGACGGTGCTCGAAGAGACGCTACGACAAGAGCGTGAACGATTAACGGCGGAAGTGATGGAGGCGAACCGTCAACTTTTACGCAATTTAGCCCACGAAATTAAAAATCCCTTGGGAGGCATTCGCGGCGCGGCACAGCTCTTAGAAGGGGCGCTGCAGGATCCTGATGACATCGAATGTGCCACGGTCATTGTGGATGAAACCATGCGGTTGCAGGAGCTCGTGGACCGGTTTTTGGCGCCCTATCGAATGTCGGAAAATCTCACCGATGTCAATATTCACGAGGTGCTCGAACATGTGCGCCAATTGATTACGTTGGAGTTTCCAGGGGGGCTCAAGATCGAGCGTGATTACGACATTTCGTCTCCTCCCGTTTGGGCCGATCGCACTCGGTTAACCCAAGTTTTTTTGAATTTAGTCCGCAATGCGGCACAAGCCCTCACGGAAAAGCGTGAAACCGGTGAGGCAAAAATTACGTTACGCACCCGCATCGTACGCGATGCGCTCGTTGGCACCGAGCGGCTTCGTCGCGCCCTGTGTGTGGAAGTTCAAGACAATGGTCCAGGCGTCCCCGAGACGTTACAAGAACGCATTTTTTATCCCCTCGTGACGGGACGTGCAGAAGGAACAGGGTTGGGGTTAAGTCTTGCGAAGACCTTTGTGAGCCAGATGTCGGGAAGTATATTGCTCGAAAGTGAGCCTGGCTACACGGTCTTTCGCGTCCTGTTGCCGTTTTCTGAGCACCATGGATAGTTGAGGAAAATTACGATGAGTAAACATATTTGGATCGTAGATGATGATCGGTCAATTCGCTTTGTCCTCACTAAGGCGCTCAAGCGGGCGGGGTATGACGTGTCGGCCTTTGAGCGCGCCAGTGACGTGCTTGAAGCCCTTGAATCGCATCGACCCTCGACGTTGGTGAGTGATATCCGTATGCCGGGGATGAGTGGGACGGAATTATTGGCCAAAGTCAAAAAGCGTTGGCCGGAAATTCCCGTCATCATCATGACCGCTTTTTCGGACTTGGATAGCGCCGTATCGGCGTTTCAAGGGGGCGCCTTTGAATATTTACCCAAACCCTTCGATATTGCCCAAGCTGTGGAGTTGATTGGGCGAGCTGCCGCCGAGGGCGATCGTGCCGAAGAAGCGTCGCGTGAAAGCGATGTGTCGGTTGCCTCCGGGTTAATTGGACGTGCGCCGGCGATGCAGGAGGTGTTCCGTGCGATTGGGCGACTCTCCCAAAGTAATGCAACGGTGCTCCTCACTGGAGAATCGGGTTCAGGGAAAGAAGTCGTGGCACGGGCCATCAAGGACCATAGTCAACGCGCCAAAGCCCCGTATGTCGCGATCAACATGGCTTCCATTCCAGGGGAACTCTTAGAGAGTGAACTCTATGGCCATGAAAAAGGGGCGTTTACGGGGGCGAGCGCTTTACATCGTGGGCGATTCGAGCAAGCCAAAGGGGGGACGATCTTTTTAGACGAAATCGGCGACATGCCCATGGCCTTGCAAACCAGCCTCTTGCGTGTGCTCTCTGACGGGTATTTTTATCGTGTCGGTGGGCATGAACCCATCAAGGCGGATGTGCGCGTGATTGCTGCCACGAACCAAAATTTGGAAGCGCGCGTTAAGGAAGGCTTGTTCCGTGAGGATCTCTACCATCGCTTAAATGTGATTCGGTTGCGCCTACCGCCGCTACGCGATCGTAAAGAAGATATTCCACCGATGGTGGAGCATTTCTTACGCGTCGGAGCCAAAGAATTAGGGGTGGAGCCAAAGCGACTCACGCCCGAGGCGATGCAAGCGTTGCTGACGTTTGACTTCCCGGGGAATGTGCGCCAGCTGGAAAATTTCTGCCGTTGGCTTTTGGTGATGGCTCCCTCGACCGAGGTTCGCCCCGAGGATCTCCCCGAGGAAGTTCAAGCCGCACAATCCGTAGTGAGTACTCACTCCGCGGAGGGAAAACCGACTGAATCTGCCCTCTCTCATTCCGCCCTGCCTGAGCAAGGTAGCTGGGGCGATATGCTAGCACGAGAAGTTCAGCAACGATTACTTCGAGGGGAGAACGACATTTGGGACCGGGTCATGGACACGTTTGAGCGGGCGGTGATTGGCGAAGCGCTGAAGTTTACGGATGGCCGTCGCGTGGAAGCCGCTACCCGTTTGGGGATCGGTCGCAATACGCTCACGCGCAAAGTCAAAGAGATGGTCGAATCCGACTAACTTTCCCTGACGTGTTTTCTCTCCCCTCTGCGTTGACAGCGAAGGGGAGAATCGGTATTGTTGGGACTCTTTTGGCAGGGGTATGCACCTGCCTTGGCCGTCCTTTATTTTCACACTTATGACAGATACCTTACCTCCTTTGAGCACACTTTCCGAGTTGGATGCTTTCTTGACGAGTTTGGGAGCGAAAGCGCTCCACAAGCGTCGACTCTATCGTGCATGGCTTGGGCGTGCCCCTTGGGTGGCGTCCGAAGATGAGGCCTTACCCAAACGGGTGCGTGAGGTGTTGGAGGCGTTGCGTACCCGTTTAAACGGGCTCGCTCAGATCTCATCCCGTCATCCTGGGGCAGACCCGGAAAGTGAACGTCTTCTCGTGATGTTGACCGACGGACAAACCATTGAGTCCGTTCTCTTGCCCCGCTTGGGGGTGTGCGTATCGACACAGCTCGGGTGTGCCGTGGGGTGTCGATTTTGTATGACCGGACAGGGTGGGCTTATTCGCCAGCTCACCGATGCTGAGATCGTTGCTCAGGCCGTTTTGGCTCGCCAATTGCGCCCACAGACAAAAAAAGTGGTGTTCATGGGAATGGGAGAACCCAGTCACAATCTGGACCACGTCTTTTCCGCTTTGAATTTTTTGGGCGAATACGGTGACTTTGGTCATAAAGACTTGGTGGTGTCCACCGTGGGGGATGAGCGTCTCTTTGAACGGCTTCATACTTCCAATGTGAAACCCGCGTTGGCGGTATCGATGCATACGATTGACGATACGAAACGCGCGCATTTGTTGCCGCGTGGCACCCGAATGAGTGTGGCCGCGTTGATTGAGGAGGCGGAACGTTGGGCACGTACGTGTCACTATCCGACCCAATACCAATGGACGCTGATCGAAGGGGTCAATGATTCCATCGAGGAAGTCGAAGCGTTTGCCCAAAAACTGGCGGGTCACTATGCCATGGTGAACTTTATTCCTGTGAATGCCGTGGAGCATAGCCCTTATCGGCGCCCCGAGCGTGAACACTGTGCTGAACTGGTCCGTACCTGTCGTCGGTTGGGCGTGATTGCCACCCTGCGCGACAGCGCGGCTCAAGACGTGGATGGGGGGTGCGGGCAATTGCGGGCTCGTGTGGTTTTGCGAGCGATGAAAAAAACCGCGACGCCTTGAGGAGGGAAAGATGTCAGAAACAGCGCAACGCACTTGGGAGGATCGCGTCCAAGCCAAAATGCCCCGATCACGGTGGCGTCGTGCGTGGATGCTCTGGGTCATCTGGGGGACCCTCGGTACGGCGCTTACGCTTGAGGGGACGAGTCCCACGATGAGTGCAGGCGTGGCCACTGCCTTTTGGTTAACCCTGCCGTTTTGGGCGGCCTTTTTACTGTGGCCCCTTTTTGCCCTGTGGCGCTATGGTCGCGATCGCCGATTAGCCATCGATGCCATTGAGGCTTTTAGTGACGGAGATCTCACGATGCCCGTGCTTCGTGAAGGCGCGACCGTGTGGTTGCCGGTTGCCATGATCGAAGCGTTTCTTGAAGAAGAAGGGTTGAGTACGGAGGCGATTCGCGCCTTAGGGTTACCGGGGCCCGATCAAGGACCACGACCGGAACGTGGGGTGGATCTGACGCTTTGGCGTGCGCAAACGTTGTGTGCTTGGGCAGAGGTGTCACCCAATAGTGTGCCCCCCCTTTTACTCAAGTGGTTGAGGCAGTTGGCCGTATCAGTGCGGTTTAAATCGCTTTAATCTAATAAAGATTTGTGGTTATTTTAGGGTTATGTTTTCGTGAGAAACATGGTCTTGCCACGATATTACTAAGCCTTGACACATCGAACCCTATAGACAAACCTCAGGATAAAGCCTCCACCGTGTGAGGTCCTTTCTTTTACGCTGATGGTATGTCAATACCTTCTTGCGTCTTCTTTGATCGATTCCGATATCGCAAAAAAACGGACACGTTAGTCTTCTCAGAAACCCAAAATGTGATGAAGTCAAGACGAACGACAAGACTAGTCGCACAGGCATTTACATAGATTTACATATAGAGATTCCACTTACTTTTAAGAATTTCCCATATGAAATAAGGATTATTGTTTTAAGTGTATATTCGGGTTTACACTTATTGACGCTATCGTGGGTGAGGGATAGATTGAATTAGTTGCTTTGCTTGCGGAAATTCTTGAAGTACAACAGCATGCGCGCCATGACATGAGATGTCTGACAAGAGTTTTGGTCTTGATTAGTAAAACGCTTGTTAATTAACACTAATAATAGCGACGTTTCTTAATTATTAAGTGTTTGCTTTATCTTCGTTATCTTGGTGATACGTGGCAGACGGTCGGAAGAGATAGGTGTTATTTCTTCGATAGTTGGTGAGAACAAACCCAAACGATAGGAAAGCTTGCTTGCCCCTCTCTTGTGAGTATAACTTTTACGTTTTCTTTTAGGAAAGTTTAGTGGGTGGTGAGTAAAGTAGTTGCTCATAGCGTTTTACAGTGAATGCCGCAAGGAAAGTGCCGTTTCCAACCGTTGATTAACTTCTTTATTAGGCAAAACCACCATGCGGACATCCTTTACTATCAAAGCGATTGCTCTAGGACTTTCGTGTCTTCTTGCTTCGGGAGTCTCCTTGGCTGAGACAGTGGCTAAGTACCGTGTTTCTGTAGCCGATTTGGCTGTGAGCGATGCGCTGAGTGCTCAGAACAAAAAGACTATCCTCAATTCATCACTGCTTGATTCGATTGAAAATGCTATCCGAAACGGTCGTAAATTTGAGTTGCTGACTCGCCGCGCCGATGCCTTGGCAGAGATCCGTAAGGAGCAAGAGTTTGCCAAATCTGGTTTGGCAGCGGGTGACGCTGCGTCTGAAGGGCAACTCTCCAATGCACAATCCATTGTCAAAGTAAAGGTTGAAACCTTTAGTTTTGGTCGTTCCTCGCGCAAGGTACCAAATCTCGAGGGTAAATATAAAGTGAGCGACAGTGCTTCGTTAGCATTAAGTGTTCAGATTATCGATACCACTAAAGGAACAGTCGTTGCTTCGTTTCCTGTAAAAGCTTCCTCATCGACGGGCGAAAGTCTCAGTAATGGTGTTGGCGGAGCTTCTCGCGGGGTACTGGATCGTGTGATCGATGCTGCTGCAGCAAGCGTAGCGAATCAACTCTCCGACACGATCTTTCCTATAACGATCATTCAGGTGAAAGGCAAAAATATTTGGGTCAACCGCGGGAATGATAGTGGGATGAAAATGGGCGAGCGCTTCATTGTGTTTGAGCCTGGAGAAGCGCTAATTGACCCACAGACAGGCGAGAATTTAGGCTCAGCGGAAACGGAGGTGGGTGAAGCGAAAGTCACTCGTATTAATCCGAAGGTAACCGTGCTCCAGATCACGAAGGGTGATGCTACAACGATTGCGCAGGGCTTCATTCTGCGCCGACCTGTGAAATAAGGAGGGCGGGCAATGAAACTGACAACGATTTGTGTGACGGTATTGATGGCTCTCGGCACAGCAAATGCAGTGGCTGCGGGTGTACGCACGATTACGGTTGATGCGCAAGGGGTAGGTCCAACACGTGAGAAAGCCATTACAGCAGCCCTGGCGGAAGCAATTAGCCGTGTGAATGGCGTTTCTGTGTCGAGCCGTGACGTCTCAAACCTCAATGTTGCGGTGGAAAGCGTGACAAAAAGTGATGGTAATGACAAGCATACGAGCACCGAGTCGAAAACAGAAGCTGCCTTGGCCGAAGATGTACAACGTCAAACCAAAACACAGACACAAGGGCTGGTGAAGAGTTATCAAGTGGTGTCTGTGGACTGTAAAGCAGGAGAATGCCGTGCGACGCTGTCGGTAGACGTGAATAAGTATGAGAGTAATGCGAATACCACCCGTTCACGCATCGCCGTCTTACCCTTCCGGCTTAAGGGCTCTCAGCAGGATTTATTTGGGTCACAGCTGAATCAATCTTTAGTCGACTATTTGACGGGGACACGTCATTTCGCTGTTTTGGATCGCGATTACCAGAAAGAGCGATTGGAGGAACTGGCTGGACTTTTGCGTGACGATGTGAATTTTGACGACCGTGCCCGTATTGGGAATTCGCTGGGAACCGATTACATCGTCACGGGTACAGTCGAAGAGCTGAGCACCAAGAGTATAGAACGAAAAGTTCCTTATACCAACGAACGGGTACGTGAGCACCAGATGAAGGTCGTGGTGAATTGGCGTGTGATCGAAGCTTCCAGTGGGCAGGTCATGGTGTCCAATACCGTCGCGCAGACGCTACGCACCAAAGTCGGGGCAACCGATACGCCTGACCAAGGTCATGCAGGACGCGAAGTGGGGCGTGGAATTGGCATGTCCATCACCGACATCATTTATCCCACCTTGGTGCTTTCGTATCACAAGGCGGATAACACGGTCACGCTAGGTCAAGGGGGAAGCACGATGACCCCTGGCACCGAGTATCGACTCGTGAAGTACGGCGCCTTGGTTGAAGACCCTTACACGGGTGAGAAAAACGCGCGCGAGGAGATCGATGTGGGGCTGGTTCAGGTGACCCGCGTTACCCCCAAGTTGGCTTATGCCAAGGTATTGGAGGCGAACGTGGATCTCGATGGCGCAGCACCGCGTGAGTACATTTTGCGCCCGGTTGTGAAAGGGGATCGAGCAGAAAAGAAGGCTGCCCCTGCTAAGACAATGACACCTCAATGGTAGAGAAGGAGAATCACATGACCAAACTTAAGCTGATGGCAGCGGCTATGGCTAGCTTATTTGTTACCGTGGCTTCGGCAGAGGCTCCCCAGGTGGTGGCGGTAGAGTCACCAGCCAGCCCGGCTCCCGTTGTGGTGGCCACCGCCCAGCCCAGTCAAAGCGCCACCGTGACGCCCGAAATTGTGCGCGAACTCAATACTCCTTCCAAAGCAGCCGAGCCCGTTAAGGAAGAGGATCCCGAGGATGCCATTGACCAGTGGTATCAGAACTTTATGGCCAAAAATGGTTGGCCGACCTATGGTTCGGATGCCCGCGGTAAGTCCTACTATCTGGGTAAGGCGCCTGTGCTGCTGTCGAGTTCGCACGCGGACTATGGTCGAGCCCTTTCCATGGCGTATACAAAAGCGTACATGAATGCGGTCGATAACTTCTCACGTTCCCTCGTAGTGGAAGTGACGAATTCGATTGAAAGCAAATTGTTTTCGGACAATAGTACGAACAAGACGGACATGACCGACCCGAAGGATGGAAGTGGTCGCGGTGAACTCGAGTCGCTCTTTGTGAAGCTCACGAAGCTCGCTGGGGCCAAACTCGATGAGGCCTTACGTGAATTGGGGGTGGACCCGGCGGAATTTAACGCTGCCCCTCCCGACCAGAAGAAAGTGCTCTTTTCGAATGCGATTGTTCAAAAGAGTAAAGAGCGTACGCGTTTGGCCTTAGGGGGGATCAACGTGGTGGGGAACATTGCTCACCATACCGCCAAAGGGTCTTATGTGGCGCTGGTCATTGCGTATTCGCCCGCCATTGAAGGGGTAGCCCAGTCGTTACGTGAAGGTAAACGCCCTGCCATTGCGGCTGTCGGCGAGCCCCTTTCGAAACAGATTCCCTACGATCCTAAGTTGCTTTCAGGCATGTACGGTCCACACCTCATGATTGATGATCAAGGGCCAGTGATCGTGTCGTATGCTTTCTGGAGCCCAGATCAAGGAAACGAACAAATGCGCTCACGTTTCCGGGACTTGGCTTACAAGCAGGCGCGCACGGAGGCGACCGCTCAAATTGCTCGTTTCTTATCACTCTCCTATTCGAGTGAGAGCGAGTCGGAACGAGGAGAAGAGGAAAAGCAAACGCTCACGAAATCAGGGAAAGATGGCACGCTCTCTGACGCTATTTCTCGTGTGATCATTGATCGTATGAGCGAACAAAGTGTAGCGAAAACCCAAGGGCGCTTGGTTGGGTTGAGAACACTGCATCAGTGGAAGGATGTGGATCCTATGGGACACGAATTGGTAGGGGTTGTGCTCGCCTACAGTTTTGCAGGCATGGACTATGCACGCAATGTGACTTCACCACATCGTGCTGAGCCAAATGCTACCAAGGCTCCGGGAACAGCAAAGCCGCAAGGTAGTGTCACGACAGAAGGCCAAATTAAGAGTGCCATTGATCAATTCTAAGGTCAACTGTAGGGGTTCGACCATTTAAGGGAGAGGGGCGAAGGGGGGTGCAGTGAGCATTCCCCGAAGGTCTTTGACTAGGCTCTCTTTCCAATGACTGACTAAGGAGAAAACGATGCAGAAAAAAAGGATTCACAGAGTAACGCAGCTTCTAACGGTCGTGACGGTAACACTGATGGCGAGTGGTTGTGCGACACACAGTGATCGTCTGGGGTTTGCGGATTCGGAAGGAACAAAGACCTACGCTCAAGCCTATGAACCCGCCCGACAGATGATGTTGAATGGACAATGGGACGAGTTACGGGCCAAGCTCAACGAAAATAGTTCTCGAGAAATTAAAGAAAAACAAAAAGATGAAAGTGGGGAGTTGCGTGAGATCACACGCTCTGAAATGTTGACAAACGACGAAGAGATGGAGCGCTTAGTCAAAGAACAAAGTGAACTCGCTATTGTTGAACGGGGGCTAATGACGTTAAATGTGGGGGATTTTCCTCGAGCTTTGTTCTACTTTAATGCAGGCGAAGAAAAGTTAGGCATAACCGAAGCCGATTCCAGTATGAGTAGTTTAGCCAGTAAGTATGGAAAAACTTCTCTTTCAGTACTAACGGGGTCTGAAGAGCTCAGTAATTACGAGATGCGTGGGTACGAAAAGGTGATGTTGCTTAACTACAAAGCGCTCTGCTACATGTTGATGGGGGAACGCAAAGCATACAACGTCACTCGTCGTGCGATTGACCTTCAGCAAGAAGAGTGGGAAAAATTCCGTCAACTCTTGGCAGAAAATGAGAGCAAATTGGCAAAAGAGGCACAGGAAGTTCGCTCCAAGAGTACGACCGCCAGCCATAACTTAACGGTCAATGATGTGGATGACCGCACAGAGGATGTGAAGAAGAAAGCCGAACTTGTTGCCTCAGCCTATGTCAATCCCTTTGGCGACTACCTCAATGCCATGATGATGGAAATTGATGGACTGTCTGACGCTACGATACGTCAGAATGCGCGGATCGCTTACGAGAAGGTAGTAGAAAATAACCCTGACTGTAGCGCAGCGGCGGAAGCGGTCAACGATGTCGAAAAAGGGGTAGGCAAAAACATGAAACTCGTTCAGATCATTCTCTCTGACGGTTTCTCCCCTTATCAAGTTGAGAAGACGCGTGTGATTAAGATTCCCACCAATGGTCGTCCTATCGAAGCACCGATTAATTACGCCAATGCAATGCCCGTCCCAACGTTGACCAATACGGCACGGATTATCTTTAATGGAAAAACGAAAACACTGTCGAGTTTGACCAAAATGGAGAGTTTGATTTTACGTGATGAAGCCGATCGGATGCCGCTACGCGCAACCATGTTGGGACTCGCGGTGATTCGCTCTCTCACGACCAGTGCGTACCTAGGTGAACTCGGCGCAGCATTGAGTGGCAAGATGCAGCACCCGGATACGCGTTCTTGGTTGACATTGCCGAATCAAGTCTACGTTGCGCGTATTCAAGTACCGAAATCTCAGAATAGCCTCAAACTCGAGACACTTGATGCCAAGGGAAATGTGCTCGCTTCCTCTACCGTAAAACTTGCAGCCGAAGGTCCTACTGTCGTGTATGCGGTTTCTTACGACAAGAATATGCAGGTGTTTGCGAACGCCTTTTCATGGGTTGATTAATAACACAATGAATGGGAATGACGAACAAAAAGGTTTGTCTGATTCCATTAGAAGGGAGAATACTGATGAAAAAACTGGCTTATCTTGCTACAGCGGCTGTTGCACTTTCCCTGATGGGGTGTGCGACGGATGAACCTGCGCAAATGCAGACCGCCCCCGAGCCCGCACCGGTTGAATTGATCGATACGAGTGTACCTAACGTGCGTATTGCTTATGAAAATGAAAAGGTAGCGACTGCACTCAAAGTGGTGAATGTGCGCATGACAAAAAATGGGGTGTTCCCCAAGCTTGTCTTTCAACTGCTGAACTATACCAAGACTAAGTTCCCTGTGGAGTATAAGGTTCAGTGGCTTGATATGGATGGTGCGCCTTTACAATCCACTGCAGCGTGGCAGCAAACGACTGTGGCGGCTCAAGAAGCCAAACCGGTGGTGTCGATGGGGCGGGCAACGAATGCTGTGAGCGCTCAGATTACCATTCGCTTCCCCAATAATGTCGAAATTTATGTTCCGACGCCCGATCCCGTGGAAAAGATGCGTATCGAACGTGAAGTGATTGACGAATACAATGCTCGGCTCTCGCGTGGTGAGTTGAAGCAGTAAGGTAGAGGAGGGAATGACGATGAAAAAGCTTTTGGCAGTACTTAGCTGTACGAGCGCTGTGTTATTAACGGGATGCGCTTCCACTCAGTACATTGGGACTCCGGTGGCCACTCCGACGGCAGGGCATATGCAGACCGTGTCGATTGTGGACAGCGCTGAGCGTCTCAAACTCGATACCAAGGTTACGCTCTCGGACATCATTGCATTTGCTGAAAATCTGACTAACAAGATGTTGCAGTCGCCAGTGATTGCCCAGGCGAAGAAAAAACCGCGCATTGTGGTAGGAGAACTTCGACAGAACACACACGATGAAAACCTCCGCATACAAGACATTCACGATCGTATTCAGGAAGTTCTGTTTAATTCTGGAGCAGTGCGGGTGTTGGATCGATCAGCTTCGCGGTTTGATTACATCATGAAAAGTGAAATTACGGATATTGTGACGCGCTCTCCGGATGGGCAAAAACTGGTTGATTACACCATGAAAATCAAACTCTATGATATCGAGGGCGAGTTGGTCGGCCAGTGGTCGGATGATTTGTCTCTCTTTAAGAGCCGGTAACGCTTAACGAGGGTTACTCACTCTATAGTGAGTAACCAATAGAGAGGTTTAAGTAACGAGAGTGCCGACGCACGTTTAGGGGTTTTATCTCGTGCTCGGACAGGGGGACTTCGTAGAAATGAGGCGTCCTCTTAGAGTGATTGACTAGCTTGAGCTAAAGGAGAATATTATGAAAAGGAGTCATCCATTCGTATCAGCTGTTTTTGCTACTATCCTTGGAATGACTGTGATGGCCTCTGCTGAAGCGAATTCAAACCCAACAGGAACCGGAAATGTCGTTGGATATGGTAGCAGTAGTCAGCAGGACAAAGCATTCAAAGCGGTTCAGGATAATATCGATAGTCTCCTCGAGTTCGTCTATGCAGAATACATGAGTAATCCTAAGAGAAGTTTGCTGGGGTTAAATAGACTGATTTCCCAATATGATCACGGGGCTCATGAGTGGGTTGATGGGAGCGCTCGCATCTGTAAATTGGTGAAAAACCGTGAAAATGGCTTTGACATTATTGATGCTCTCAAGAATGACGACACCATGCGTTGTTTAGTGACTCCTGATATTTACCGGGCGTCGCTGGAAGGCCGTGATGCGTACGCAAAACTGAATGTAGACATGAGCCTGGAAATGGCGGAATTTTTCGATATTGTCTATGACGAGGCAGATCC
>CAJJMF010000051.1 GCA_905192805.1 uncultured Sutterella sp.
CCCCTCTAGGGACTTTCACCCATTAACACATGCCCATGCCGAGCACACAAACAAAACCCCTCACCAGTCTCGGTCAAGGGGTTTTGTTCATTGAACGAAGAAGGGTTTAGCTAAACAACCAGGCCAAAACCCAGACCACGATCCCGGCGTAGAACGCTGCCACGATATCGTCGAGCATCACACCAAAACCGTTCTTCATCTTTTCGTCGATCATATCGACCGGAGGAAGCTTGTAAATATCGAAGAAGCGGAAAGCCACAAACGCCAAGATCCACCAGATCGTACCCTGAGGAACGCACATCATCACTAAGAGCATCCCGACAAACTCATCGATCACCACGCCACGATGGTCATCTACCCCTAAGTGCTCGGCCACCTTACCCGCGGACCACACCCCGAGTGCAAAGAGCACACAGGCCAAGAGAATCCAGGTCGATTGACTTAACGAGGGCGAAAACACAATAAACAATAAGGCTGCAGCGACTGAGCCCAACGTCCCCGGGGCATTTGTGAATTGCCCAATACCCAAACACGACGCGACCGCGTGGGCAGGATTAGACCAAACAAATTTGTTGGTCATCTTAATTTGGTTAACAGGGTTTTGGGCATCATATTTGTTCAGCATAGCTTGGTCTTCCTGAAAAATGTGACTAGGGGTTTACGTTGTAGTGTCGTTTGCAAAATGGTTAAACCCACAGTATGTCAACGGGATAACTATACCCGCTTTCGTCCTTAGTATCAGATTATCGCCCGAATCGCTTGCTCGAATCTTACCTATTCGGGTTAACCTGAGGGAGAGATTACGGGAAATTTGCTCTAGCGCAGATCGTGCGGTGCTCGGTGCCGTAAAAACCAACTCATAATCGTCGCCTCCCGATAAAAACGCTTCACGTTGCTGATCCTCTGGAAGACCGAGTAACGCCTCACTTCGGGGGCAGTCATCCCAGATAAGCGTCGCGGCGACGTGACTACGCTCCAAAATATGACCTAAATCCGCGAGTAGACCATCCGAAATATCTGCCGCCGCTCGAGCATAGGAGCGAATCGCAATCCCCAATGGGTAACGCGCACTTGGGTATTGAAGACGTTGAAGAAAAGCCGTTTTTTGCTCCTCACTAACGTGCCAGTGTCCCCAACACGCCTTAAGTCCGGCGTAGGCATCTCCAAGTGTGCCCGATACCCAAATATCGTCGCCCACGTTTGCACCTGCCCGCGTGAGCCCTTCGCCTGCGGGTAAGTCCCCCATCGCAGTAATCGAAATCGTTTTCGGCGTATGCCCCCCGTCCGCGCTTTGAGGGGTTCGCGTAGTGTCCCCGCCCAAAAGAGCACACCCGGCTTCGAGCGCACAGCGCATGAGTCCCGAAGAGAATTGGTCTAGCCAGGTCTCATCGGCCTCATCAAGTCCTAAGGAGAGAAAAAAGGCACGAGGCTCTGCACCTGCGGCCGCTAAATCCGACAGATTCACCGCGAGCGCTTTGTAGCCCACCGCATCGGGCGGACAATCCGGCAAAAAATGCGTGGTGATGGCCATCATGTCGGTGGTCACCGCTATTCGCCGTGGCCCCACATCAATCAAAGCACAATCGTCGCCCACGCCCGCAGACGACCATTGGCTAAAGTTCGGGTACGTGAAATAGCGTTCAATGAGGCCAAATTCACCTTTTGCCCCCACGCTGGGCGGGGTGCGCAATTGGGCTGGATTCGCTCGATACACCTCCCAAGCCTGTGCTTGCGGAACGACACGCCCTTCTAACACACACCACTGTCCTACGCGATAAGCAGGGGCATGCTCAAGAAACGCGGGAGTAAACGTCACCCGGGTATCGGGAGCAATTGTGCCGATCACCCCCAACGTCTCGCAACAGAGGTGTTGGGGGTTGGTGGGGTCAACATAAAACGTAGCACTCGGATAGTCGGAGTCACGCATGAGCCAATTTCCAAAAAAGAGGATAAAAAAAGACCGCCGTTACCCATCCTCCCCTTGGTTTTACCCTAAGGGGCGACGTGCACCCAGCGGTCTCATCAGCCTGTACTCGACGGTGGATTACGCCTGTTGGGTTTCCTCGGGACGCACCGCACGGGCAATGTTGGCCAGTACAGCATTGGTGTAGCGATTGCCACTGCCGAAGGACTTTGCCAACTCCACGGACTCATTCAACACCACACGATAGGGCGTTTCTAAGTTGTTGAGTAATTCAAAGGTCCCTAAATAAAGCACGCTACGTTCCACCATCGAAACGCGACTTAAATCGCGATCGACATGCTCGGCCACAATTTTGCCAATTTCGGCTTGGCGATCCAGTACACCAGCGAGCAATTCACGGAAAAACGCCTTATCGGCCTGGGCGAACTCGCTCAGAAGCACTTCACCCCCTTCAAAGGCTTCGCCCTCTTCGTTCACTAATTCCGACAAATGCGCTTCAATGGCTGCGTAATCCTGAGTGGGGTCAACAAACCACTGGTAAACCCCCAACAAAGCAAACACACGCGCTAAATGACGCGAATTACGGTGACGCTTCGGACTAACTTCCTGTTGTGTCATGAATCTACCCTCTTACTCGGCGTCGTCTTCGAGCTCATCCTCGGCGACGAATTCCTTCGAGAGGTTAGCCATTTCCACCGCACAGCGAGCGCAATCACGTCCCTTCATATCGAGACGCGCTTCGCACTGTTCGTCATTTTCGGTCGTCAAAATGCCGTTAGCAATCGGAATTTCGAAATCCAATGCCACACGCATGATGCCGCTCGCACTTTCGTTGCTCACGATTTCGAAGTGATAGGTTTCACCACGAATCACCGCCCCAAGAGCAATCAAAGCATCGTATTCGTCGGTCTGAGCCAATTTCTGCAAGGCAAACGGGACTTCCAAAGCACCCGGAACCGTAATCTTGGTGACGTCTTCGTCCATCACACCCAGCTTACGCAATTCATCCATGCAGGCTTCAAATTCGCCACGACCCGCATATTCATTAAAGCGAGCCACAACGATACCGATACGGAGATCCGTACCATCTAAACTTGTCGGCACAATGTCCACTGCCATGTTATTTCTCCTAGAAGCGTCATTTATTCACGATAGCCCCCGGCCAGAAGAGGACTCTTAGGAGTCCTCTCGCCCGTTTGTGAAGCCATTGAGCTTGCACATCACGTAAGCCAGCAGACGAAAGTTGTTCAGTGTGTTATCGCTCACCATGAGCACAACACTGTCTCGGAGGGAAAGTCCCTCCTGAAATCATCCCGCTATTCTACCGTAACTGCTTGGGTTATGGCGCAAAATCACGGGTTTGATCGTGCTGTGAGGATCACTGCACTCACACGCACGACCCTATTAAAGACCGCGATAACCAAACGCCACGTTATTGGGCATCGTGAGCCCTTTTACCCCAAGGGCCCGCGCAGCGTTCCAGCCCCAACGCGGGTCACGTAACATGGCGCGACCAATGTCAATGATGTCCGCATCCCCTGAGCGCAAAATCGTTTCCGCCTGTACCGGTTCGGTGATCAACCCGGCGGCAATCGTCGGCAAGCCCGTTTCCCGTTTGATCTGTGTGGCAAAGGGAACCTGATAGCCAGGCGCCACCGGAATATCCGCCATCACTAAGCCCCCCGTGGACACATCGACAAAGTGAATACCGTGAGCCTTGGCAGCATTGACAAATTTCACCACATCCTCAACCTGTAACCCGTCGGGTACCCAATCGGTTGCTGACACGCGCACCCCTAAGGCCACCTTTTCGTCAACCGCCATTTTCACGCGATGGATGACATCCAAGCCAAAGCGCATGCGATTCTCGAGCGCTCCTCCGTAATTGTCAATACGCGTGTTGGATAGCGGAGAGAGGAATTGGTGAATCAAATACCCATGAGCGGCATGGATTTCAATCCCATCCACACCGGCACGGACAGCACGCTGAGCAGCGTTAGCAAAGGCCTCAATGATTTCCGTACACTCGTTTTCGAGCATTTCTTTCGGTGTGGGGTAGCCGGGCGCAAAGGCAATCGCGGACGGCGCTAAGGTACCCCAACCACCATACAAGGGCTTCATTGGCTCATTCGTTTGTGCACTCACGCTGGCTTTACGACCTGCGTGATTGAGCTGAATAAAGATCTTGACGTCGGGAGCAATATCACGCATGACATCAATCATGTGCTTTAGAGCCGCCTCACAATCGTCCGACCATAACCCTAAACACGCGTCCGAGATACGCCCCTCGGGACGCACAGCCGTCGCTTCAATCGTGAGCATACCAGCCCCCGACGACATGAGCGAACCATAGTGAACACTGTGGAAAATCTGGGCAATCCCACTTTTAGCCCGATACATACACATCGGCGGGATCGAAATTCGATTTTTGATCGTCAGAGGGCCCAGTTCAAGAGGAGAAAAAAGTTCAATAGAACGCATCTTGATTCCTTTTGTGTGTTGTCACCCGTCTGGGCTACGTGAGGCGTAGCGAAGATGAGGAAATTCATTGCAGGATAAAACAACTCCCTTATATAGCCTCTATACAAGGGAGCGTTTTATTAGATTTGATCTATTGTATCGCGATTTATTCGGTCGCGATTTTCTCGGTTTGCAACCGTTTGTTGTGTGAACGATTAGAACAAATCGTCTTCGTTATTTTGTAACGCCAACATGCGTTCAACATAACGCGCAATCGTATCGATCTCTAAGTTGACGTAGCTCTGGGGCTTTAACGACTTTAACGTGGTCACTTCCACGGTATGCGGAATCAGATTGATTTCAATGAGCGTATCGAGCGCGGTATCTTCCACACGATTGATGGTCAGTGAAACCCCGTTCACCGTCACAGAACCCTTATACGCCAAGTAGGGCGAAAGGGAGCGCGGAGCGCGCACAACGAGACGATAGGATTCCGCCACTTTGTCCATGCTTTCGACTTGACCCACGCCATCGACGTGACCACTCACTAAATGGCCGTCCACGCGATCGCCAAGGCGCATGGCTTTCTCAAGATTCACTTCCCCGAACGTATCGAGACCCGTGGTCTTCGACAGGCTTTCCGCAGAAACGTCGACCTTGAATTCGTCACCGTTGATTTCGATCACCGTCATGCAGGCGCCATTGACTGCAATCGAGTCACCCACACGCACTTCGTCTAAGCCCAAGGTCGGTGCATAAATGGTTAAACGAACGCCGTTGCCTAAGGCTTCCGGTTCGCGAACTTTACCTACGGCTTGAACAATCCCAGTAAACATGCTTTTAGTCCTTTTTAAGAAGAGTTCGCAGATCCGTGCCAATCTGCGTGAAATCTTTCACCGTCCAACGATGTGCACTTCCCGGCGTTTCCGGGATCGGTAAGGTGGCAATGGAACGCCCTTCCCCAAAAAAGCAAGGGGCGGTATAGAGCAAAATTTCATCCACCAAATTCTCTGTCAAAAAAGCCCCATTGAGCGACGCGCCGGCCTCTAAATGCACTTCATTGACTTCGCGCTCCGCCAAGAGCGATACCATTTTAACAAGATCCACCCGCTTGCCCTCGTCTGGTGCGAGTGTCGCTGGCATAAAGAGCACTTCGGCACCCCGTTGACGTAACAGCTCCGCTCGATTTTGCGGGTCGTGTGCTGCCACAATCAATGTTTGTCCATCATCCAACAGCTTAGCATTGAGAGGAGTACGTAGATGGGTATCCACCACTACCTTGAGAGGGAAGCGTTTCTGATCGGCCAACCGAACATTCATGCGTGGATCATCCGCAAGGACGGTCCCAATCCCGGTCACAATCGCTCCCGCCTCCCCACGCCAGTATTGGTTGTCTTCGCGTGCGGCCTCCCCCGTTATCCAACTGGAGCGGCCATCAGGCAACGCCGTTTTGCCATCGAGGGTAGCGGCTACTTTCAAGCGTACCCAGGGACGGTGCGACTGCATACGCGTGAGAAAGCCGCGATTCATCCACCACGCCTCTTGCTCACACACCCCGACCGTCACCGCAATTCCCGCCGCTTTCAATCGCTCGACTCCCTGACCTGAAACCAGCGGATTCGGATCCAGCACAGCCACCACGACGCGTCCAATGCGCGACGCAATCAACGCATTCGCACACGGGGGCGTGCGACCAAAATGTGAGCACGGCTCTAGGGTGACGTAAATGGTCGCGCCCTCCACCGCAATCCCTTTTTCAAAGGCCTCGCGAAGTGCCATGATTTCGGCATGCGGTCCCCCGGCTTGTTGCGTAAAGCCACGCGCCACAATGTGGCCATCCTTTACGATAACCGCCCCCACACTCGGATTAGGAGGCGAGAGTCGGCGCGCCTGACGGGCACACCGAATCGCTTCCTGCATAAACCGAACATCGTCATTGGGACTGATGCTCATCGGCTGGCTGCCTCCACCGCTTTACGAACGCTGTCCACGGTCTTTTCCACCGTGGGCTGCCCGGTAAATTGCGAGGCCATTTCCCCTGCCTCTTTGGCTTTTTGGATCAAAATCATGAAGGACTCTGGATCACCAATGTTTAAATACACCGAGGCATAGCGGATATACCCGATGATATCCAAGCGACTAAGCGCATCCATCACCAAATCCCCTAAACGGGTCGAACGGATTTCGCGCTCACCCGTTAGGATCATTTGTTGCTCGATAAAGTCAACAGCGTCTTCTACACGATCAAATGCCACCGGACGTTTACGCAACGCCAACATCATGGAGGCAATCAACTTTTGACGGTTGTACTCAGTGCGAATCCCCCCACGCTTGACGATTAACGGCAGAATCAACTGAGCCCGTTCAAACGTGGTAAAGCGTTTTCCGCACGAAACACAGCGACGGCGACGACGAATGACCGAACCTTCATCGGGGGCACGGGAGTCAATCACCTGAGTATCTTTAAACTGACAAAATGGACAACGCATGTCGCATCCTTTAAGCAAACGTGAGCGTCGCACAGGGTGCGACAAAGTTAGGTGAAAGTTTATCCTGAGTGACGCCCCTAAGCAAGCCCCCAAACACAATATAAGGGCCATTCTTCACACGAGAAGAACAGCCCTTGTGTTTTATCATGGGGCTCAAGCAACCGTCTTGAGCCCATAACGGGAACCAACCCGCTTATTCGTGGTAGACCGGGAAAGCGTGCGTTAACTTCGCCACTTCTGTGCGGACACGCGCAATCACGTCCGGATTGGTCGGATCATCCAACACGTCCGCAATCAAGTTCGCCACTTTGCGCACTTCGGCTTCACCAAAGCCACGCGTCGTCATCGCCGGCGACCCTAAACGGATACCAGAGGTCACAAACGGCGTTTCCGGATCATTCGGAATCGCATTCTTGTTCACCGTAATATTGGCCTCATGCAAAGCCGCTTCGGCAGCCTTACCCGTGATGTGCTTCGAGCGTAAATCCACCAACATCACGTGGCTCTGCGTACCCCCAGAGACGATACGTAAACCGCGCTTAACCAACTCATCCGCCATCGCCTGAGCATTCACAAGCATGGCCTTACCGTAGTCTTTAAAGGACGGCGCTAAGGCTTCCCCTAAGGCGACAGCCTTGGCGGCGATCACGTGCATCAACGGCCCCCCTTGCATGCCCGGGAACACGGCCGAGTTAATCTTCTTTTCCAAATCGGGACGCGAGAAAATCATCCCACCACGCGGACCACGTAAGGTCTTATGCGTCGTGGTCGTGATAATGTCCGCATACCCAAAGGGGCTCGGATAAACACCAGCAGCCACCAACCCCGCGTAGTGCGCCATGTCGACCATGAAATACGCACCCACTTCGCGAGCGATATCCGCAAAGCGCTTAAAGTCAATGTGTAACGAATAGGCCGAAGCGCCCGTAATAATCATCTTGGGCTTATGCTCACGAGCCAAACGTTCAACCTGATCATAGTCGATCACTTCGTTGGCGTCCAAACCGTAGGGCACCACATTGAACATCTTGCCCGAATAGTTGAGACGCATCCCGTGCGTGAGGTGTCCCCCTTCGGCCAAGCTCAACCCCATGATCGTGTCACCGTGCTCGAGTAAGCCAAAATAGACTGCCGTATTGGCCTGCGCACCAGAGTGCGGCTGGACATTGACTGCCATGTCGACCCCAGCGGGTTCACAGAACAACTTCTTGGCGCGTTCAATGGCCAACGATTCCACCACGTCGACGTGTTCGCACCCACCGTAATAGCGCTTTCCAGGATAACCTTCCGCGTATTTGTTGGTGAGTTGAGACCCTTGTGCCTGCATCACTGCAGGCGAGGTGTAGTTTTCACTCGCGATCAACTCAATGTGATCTTCTTGGCGCTGATTTTCCGCCTGAATTACTGCCCAAACGTCAGCATCAACCATTTCAAGGGTATTGGTACGGTTGTACACGATAGTCTTCCTTTAGAAAGAAACAGAAAAAATCGATAAAAAACAGTGTTATTACACCAAACGGGGATTCTGACTGTAAAAACCCACCCATTCTGCACTGGCCAAAACATGGCCTTGCATGGCCTTTTGTGTCTCTTGCCAGGTAAACGCCTCCGGCAGAGACAGTTCCGCCACATCCAAGGCGTGAACAATAAAACGATACCCATGCCAACGGGCGTCCTGTGCGGGAGGATTCGGCCCATCATAGCCGCTTCCCACCTCGCCGAGACTCACCGGCTCACCCCGGCTATAGTCATTGATCCCGGGACGACCAAAGCCCGGTGCACATTTGTCCTTGAGCGCACCCTCGGCAATCGTTCGTAGATCTGCGGGCACATTGATTTGTACCCAGTGCACAAATCGGCGGCGCATCTGCGAGGCGAGCAAGTCCCCGAGACGATCGCGATCGGTAAAATCAGTAGGAACATCGTCATCGAGACAAGCAATCACAAAGGACTGTGTGCCCTCAGGAACCTCGGACCAACTTAAGTGAGGATTGAGATTCTCTGCACTGACACTCTGACGTCGGTCTGGCCCCAACTGACCAAACGCACAACGCGATGGAATACGTCCTCCGAAGGGAAAACTTTCCGAGCTCAGCTTCATACCCTCTCTCCTTACAAAATAAAAAAGGACGCTAGAGTGACTCTAACGTCCTAACAGATTACAACGAAAGCCAGAATGTTGCTGGGCCGTCGTTGATTAAATTCACTTTCATATCCGCACCGAACTCACCTGTCTGCGGGATCACCCCTTCCAAGCGCATGAGTTCGAGGAATCGTTCGTAGGCATAACGCCCGAGTTCAGGGCTCGCCGCTCCCGAGAAACCTGGGCGATTTCCCGAACGGGTATCGGCAGCGAGCGTGAACTGCGAAACCACTAACACCTCGCCTTGCGTATCGAGAATCGAGCGATTCATCCGGCCCTCATCGTCAGGAAAAATTCGCAATTTGAGAATTTTCTTGACCATTTTGCCAATTTTTTCGTCCGTATCCTCCGGCGTAGCACAGACAAACACCAACAATCCTGGACCTATCGAGGATCGTTTCACGCCGTCAATGCTGACGCCTGCCTCTAAGACGCGCTGTACGAGTGCTAACACAGATTATTCCACCGTAATCTTGGCCCACTTACGCTTACCGACTTGGATCACAAACTGATCCCCCGTCTTCACTACATGACGACGGTCGGTCACTTTTTCCCCATTGATCTTCACGCCACCCTGATCAATGTTACGATTGGCCTCACCCGTGGACTCGACCAAGCCTGCCTGCTTAATGGCGACGCCCAACGAGAGACTTCCCTCAGGAGCGCTGACTACGATCTCAGGGATATCACTTGGCATGGCGCCCGCACGGAAGCGTGCATTGAACTCATCTTCAGCGGCCTGTGCAGCGGAAGCATTGTGGAAACGTTCCACAATTTCCTTCGCTAAGAGCACCTTGGCATCACGCGGGTTGCGTCCTTCGGAGCATTCCTTTTTCAATTGTGCGATCTCAGCATTACTCTTGAGACTCAATAAGTCATACCAATCCCACATTAAGCTGTCCGAAATCGACATCACCTTGCCGAACATATCGTCGGGCTTATCGGTAATCCCAATATAGTTATGCTTACTCTTACTCATCTTGATCTGGCCATCTAAGCCAACCAAGAGCGGCATCGTGAGGATGCACTGCGCTTCCTGACCATACTGTCGCTGTAATTCACGACCGACCAAGAGGTTAAAGCGTTGATCCGACCCACCCAATTCCAAATCAGCCTTGAGCGCCACGGAGTCATAGCCTTGCATTAACGGATAGAGCAATTCATGCATCGCAATCGGAGCGTTTTCGCTGTAGCGCTTAGCGAAGTCTTCACGTTCCAAGAGACGCGCTAAGGTGTAGCGCGAGGCCAACTGAATTAAGCCCACAGAACCTAAGGGGTTACTCCATTCGGAGTTGTAACGCACTTCGGTGCGTTCAATATCGAGCACCAAGCCGGCCTGGGCCAGATAGGTTTCCGCGTTAGCCACAATTTGTTCATGCGAGAGAGGCGGGCGCGTCGCATTGCGCCCCGACGGGTCGCCGATGGCCGCCGTGAAGTCGCCCACCAAGAAAATCACCGTATGACCGAGGTCTTGTAACTGACGCAACTTATTGAGCACCACGGTGTGACCGATATGAATGTCAGGGGCAGTCGGGTCCAAGCCCAACTTGCAACGCAACGGGATACCCGTCGCCTTCGCACGGGCGAGTTTTTGTTCGAATTCCTCTTCGATTAAAAACGTATCCGTCCCACGACGAATTAAAGCCATTTCTTCCCGGATTTCATCCGTCACGGGGTAAAGTTTTTTCTCTTGGTCGCAGACCTTCTCTTCCGACATCGATATCCCTTTGGCTCAATGTGAGCATGATGCCCCATCCCTCCCTTATATAGGGGATTGGGCGTGAAAAATGAGGCTTTTTCTATTGGAAAACCCTTAGAAAAGGCGATTTATGTAACGAAATTGTACATTCGTCCCCCCGAGCTGGGGTGACCTCGATTACAATGCATGAATAGTATTTTTCCTTGTTTTAACATTTTTCGCAACCCGTAGGCCCCATGACAGCGTTTCCATCCACTGCTACAAAGCTGCAGACTGCCGGTAAAGCACTCCTCAATGGGTTGCGACGCGGCTTTGCTCTCAATCATTTGGCTAGTGCACTTCTTTCGGCGACCGTAGCAACGTCGATGTTGGTTGCACCCAGCGCGGATGCCCGTCTTCTTGACCAATTGGTCGCAGAAGCCTCTCGCCCCATTTCCAATCCTGCTCTTGATGCGTTACGTAGTGTTGACGTGACCGAAAAAACCATTACAGTGCAGGCGGGTGACACGTTGTTGTCGCTTTATGGGCGTCTGGGGATCAACGATCCTGAAGTGTTAAAACTCATCCGTCATCAGCCAGATATGCGCCCGTTTGTGGTGCCTCAGACGGGTCAGCTCGTGTCGGCTGGTTTGTTTGATGATGGACGTGTTGCCTATTTGAGAATGTATCTGGAAGGGCCGCACGATAAGGACAACCGTATTCTTGAAATCTCCCGCAATGGCAAGCAGTTAACCGCTTCCAGCCAGCCCTTTGTGTTCGACACGGTCGAAGAAATGGCCTCAGGCAAGGTGGTCGGCTCCTTGGAACGTACGGCGGAAGCGCTGGATATTCCCGATAACGTGCTCGAACAATTGCGCAACGTCTGGGAAGGCAGTACTGACCCGGTCGCTCAACTCAAGCGTGGGGATTTTATTCAGGTCTCTTATGAGCGTAAATACGCGGACGGACACTTCATCCGTAACGCCCAGCTCTTAGGGGTGCGCATCACCCACGACAATAAGACGCAAGAAGCCATTTGGTTACCTGAATTAAAGAACTTTTACACCCCCAGTGGCGAATCTGTGCGTCAAACCTTTATTCGCACGCCCCTGGAAGTCGTGGAAGTCAGTAGCGAATTCTCTCCCATGCGCCGTAACCCGGTAACCGGGCGTCTTCGACCGCACTACGGTACAGATTTCCGTGCGCCTAAAGGGACCCCCATCTACGCTGCGGCAAACGGTGTAGTGGCTCAAGTGGCCTTTCAGCGTCGCGGCTATGGCCGTTATGTGAAACTTGACCACGGTATGAACCGCGAAACGGTCTATGCCCACATGTCTGCTATTGCGAAGGGTCTCACCGAAGGTCAGCAGGTTAAGCGTGGCCAAGTGATTGGCTACGTGGGGCGTACGGGGCTTGCCACAGGGAACCATCTTCACTATGAATTAGTGATTGACGGCGTTCAGGTGAACCCGCTAACGGCGGATCTACCCGATACGGGCAATCTCACCTCCACACAGTTAGCCCAGTTGAAGTCGATCTCGAAACCGATGATGGATCGCTTCACCATGCTTGCTCGTGAGGACAGTGGCTTAGTGAACAAACAACAAAGCGTTGTGAACACGGCTGCACTCGAAGACTTTAAGTCGGACTTTAGCTTCCGCAGTAGTCTTCCTGCCCGCGCGATGGTCCGTACGCATCTGGCCCAAAAACGTTCTGACGCCTCAAACGACAATATCCGCTAATACGGTATGACCAGTGCTCGCATCACGATTGGCTTAATGTCTGGCACCAGTCTGGATGGGGTGGACGCCGTCGCGGTGAGCTTTGATGGAGAACTCATGAAAGAAGTGGGACATGCCTATGTCCCCTTTGAGTTAGCCTTTCGTGAAGAACTGCATTCGCTCTGTACCGCGGGGGCGAACGAAATCGAACGCTGTGGGGTTGCGGGCGTTGCATTGTCGCGCTATTACGCTCAAGTCGTCGAAGACCTGTTAACCAAACACGGTTTGGATCGTAGCGCAATTGCCGCGCTCGGGGCACACGGCCAAACACTACGTCATCGCCCACAAAAAGGCTTTACCTACCAACTCTTAGCGCCCGCCCTCTTAGCCGAGTTAACCGGCATCGATGTCATTTGTGATTTTCGTTCCCGCGATATTGCCGCCGGTGGCGAAGGGGCTCCCTTAGTCCCCGCTTTTCATGCCCAACGCTTTAGTAGTGATCAACCACGTGCCATTCTCAATATTGGTGGCATCGCTAATTTATCCCTATTGCCTTCTCGAGCTCGACAATCAACGGACCCCATACGGGGTGGGGATACGGGCCCTGGAAATGTTCTCCTCAATCGTTGGTGTGAGCGACACATTGGCGCCTTATATGATCAGAATGGGGATTGGGCCAAATCGGGACGACTCTGTGAGCCATTGCTCGCTCATTTCTTAGCGGATCCCTATTTCGCACGTCCCTTCCCCAAGTCGACCGGTCGGGAGCTGTTTTCTGAAGCGTGGTTAACGGAGCATTTGCGAGACTTTAAAGCCATTAATCCCGCCGACGTTGCCAATACCCTCACCGAATTCACGGCACGCAGCATCACCGATGCCCTCAAACGTGAGGCCCCACAGATCAAAGAACTCTATGTCTGTGGAGGTGGAGCGTTTAACCGTTTTATGATGTCGCGCCTGCAGGCGAATTTCGGAGGCCTCGTGGTGAGTACCAATGCGCTTGGCATTCGCCCTGACCACGTGGAAGGCGCGGCCTTTGCTTGGCTAGCTCATCAATTCCTCGAAGGACAGAGCGCGAACTTACCGAGTGTTACCCATGCCCAAGGCCCCCGTCGCCTCGGCGCCCTCTACCCTCACTGAGTGGGCCTACCTCACTCTCTCAGCTTCGTTGCCAATAAAAAATCCCAGTCCGGATGTGACTGGGATTTTTTAGAAAGTCGTTGCGTTAGACGCTAAAGGACGAACCGCAACCACAGGTGGTAACCGCATTCGGGTTATCAATCACAAACTGTGCGCCCGTTAAATCTTCTTTATCCGCTTCCTGCGCTCCGCGGTGATGTTCTTCCACCCGTATTCCCGGCGTACC
>CAJJMF010000052.1 GCA_905192805.1 uncultured Sutterella sp.
GCACTTCCGCGCTCACCTGCTGCGGAGCCAACTTCTTGCCCTGCACTTCCACCCAAGCGTCACCATTGTCGGCACGCGAGATGGTAAACGGCATCAAACCAATGTCCTTCTGGACTTCTGCGTCATCAAAACGACGACCGATCAAACGCTTGACTGCAAAAAGCGTGTTCTTAGGATTGGTCACAGCCTGACGCTTGGCTGGTGCCCCCACCAACACTTCACCGTTGTCCATGTAAGCCACGATAGAGGGAGTCGTACGCGCACCTTCGCTATTTTCAATAACGCGGACGTTTTCGCCCTCCATAACGGCCACAGCCGAATTGGTGGTACCAAGGTCAATACCGATGATTTTTGCCATAGTGTCGTTATCCTTTAAAAATAATCGCTTTGTCTTCGCCAATCTTCGTTCAAGCGCGACTGCGCGTCCGTCAGAGAGAAGACAAAGACTTTTTCAATGAGTTGCTCAAGGGGCTTCACCATCGAAGCTCTCTTGCTCTTTAATCCCTATATGGGGATGGCCTATGGTTTTTCAACCCCTCTTCAAGGGTTCAGTCATAAAAAATTACATTTTCAGCATTGGAGCTCACTTTCTCATTGGAAAATCGCCTCACTACCTCCGCCGTGCCAAAAAAAATCTCCTCACCACATTCGGAGAGGAGATTCTTGATCGTTTCAGCAAAACGGGGTTATTGCGCCACGCTCACCATCGCTGGGCGAAGCACGCGGTCGGCAATCATCCAACCACGCTGGAAGACTTCCACCACCGTGCCCGACGCCACCCCTTCAGGGGCCGGCACCATCGCAATGGCTTGCTGTGTATGCGGATCAAAAGGCTGTCCCTTCGGATCGATGGGTTGCATGGCCGACACATCTAAAGCGTGAATCAACTGACGGTAGGTCGTGTCCATCCCTTCACGAATGGGATTCTCCGCTTGATCTTTCGTCACTTCTAACGCTTTTTCCAGACTGTCGACCACGGGCAAAAGATTTTCTGCAAACTTTTCAATACTGAACTTACGTGCCTTCTGGACATCTTCCGCCGCACGGCGACGGGTGTTTTCTAGTTCGGCCATGGCGCGAACATAAAGGTCGTAATGTTCCAACACCTTGGCTTCAGCAAGCTTAAGTGCCGTTTGCAATTCTTCCACCGTCATGGGCTTGGACGCTTCGGCTTGTGCCTCATCTTGACATCCACATTCCCCACCTTCAGCAGCGCAACAGGACTGTTCATCACAGGTCTCGGGATTGGCGCCTTCTTTCTGAAGTTCCTTTTCGTTCGTCTCAGCCATCTAACTCTTACTCCGTTGTTTGACTCGGGCAATCCATGCTAATGCGTTTTGAGCCCTTTCTCAAAACGTCTTTTCTTCTATATGGGGGCATTTTGTCTTTTTTCAAGCCCACCACAACACACTATGGACTCGATTGTACCGAAATACCGCCTCCATGGCATCTATCGGCGTAATGCGTGGGGCGTTTACGCCTCCCAGCCCGCCGTAGCACGATCGATGAGCGTGCGATAGAGCGTAATGGCAGGAATCGAATCATTGATAGCAGGAATATAGTGAAAGGCTGAATCTTGACGCAACGATTCAGGCAGATGTGACAAAAATTCGGAACGAATATCGTCATCGATCTCTTCGATTGTTTCTAGGCAGTCTGCGGCAAAACCGGGACACACCACATCAATTCGTGGAAGTGCTTGTTGTGCCAACGCCTTCACGGTATCAACCGTATAGGGCTGAATCCACGGATCTCGACCGAAACGCGATTGGAAACTCACCACATAGTCGCTTTGTGCAATGCCTAACGCTTGCGCTAAACGCTGGGCGGTTGCCAAACAATGCGCCTGGTATTGGTCCCCCGCATCGATACTCTTTTGCGGCACCCCGTGAAAACTCATCACCAATTTGCCACCCTCAGCAATCGCGCTCCCATGCTGAGCCCAGTAGGCTTTTATTTGTGCAACGAGGGCATCATAGTAGGCAGGTTCCTCATCATAAGCTCGCACCGTGCGTAATTCGGGCACAGCTCTCCACGTGAGTAGGGTCTTAAAGACGGCATCAAAGGAGGCCGCACTCGTATGAGGAGAATACTGGGCAAATAAAGGCATCACGAGCACTTTGTCGATCCCATCAGCGCGAATCGTCTCCATCACAGAACGAATAGACGGGTTACCGTAACACATAGCCCAGTACACGCGAATGGGGCTATCGTCGTAGACCTGATTAAGCTTCTCGGCCGTGCTTCGTGTAATCGTTACCAAGGGAGACCCCTCGTCATTCCATACAATCTGGTAGCGCTGCGAACTCGCTTTGGGACGAGTACGCAAAATAATGCCATGTAAAATAGGCCACCACTTCCAGCGTGGCAACTCCACCACGCGCGGGTCGCCTAAGAATTCAGCTAAGTAACGTCGGACCGCTTCAGGCGTCGGCGCATCAGGACTTCCAGTATTCAGTAGCAAGACTGCGATTTTTTTTTGGATGGTGCTTGGCATATGTTGCAGGAAAGAGTAATTGGGGGGTCTTGGGTCTTATTGGTTTATTATTGTCGCCGTTAAAGCTTAAGAAAGTCTTTTTTGTCCACCCAGCATAAAAATCAAAAAGCGCCCCCTAAACCATTTAGGGAAGCGCTTAGTGAGGCGAAAGAAATCGCACGAATTTAGGCCATGGAGCGCGGTGTTAAGACGCGGTGACCACCCAATAAAATAGCAGCCCCCAACACGCTCATCCAGAACTTCCCAATCACTTGCCCCAAAATATAGTCAAGCGAACCAAACGCCATCTGTAAAAAGATCACGGAGTCCACAAACGAGCCAACCAAACCCGAGGCCAAAATAGCCAAGGCTAAACTCTTCTTACGTAAGGGGGTATATACGGCAAAGTCCGCTAACTCCGAAAACAAGAAGGCCAAGGTTGAGCCCAACACCAACGATGCCGGAGAATTCGCTCCCGAGAGCACGGCCCCCACAAAAATCGCGAACAATGTCCAACGTTTTCCTAAAAGGTTTTGGATCACGTCACGTAAGACCAAAGCAACCCCAGCGAAAAGTACGCCCGAAGGCGCCCACACGCCTGGCCAAACGGGAATCACACAGGGCCCATTTTGACTGCAGTTCCAACCAAGGTTCATGAGCGCCCAATTGCTCATGAAAATGGTGAGAATAAAGAGAACAAAAGCCACATAGCCCACAGGGCGTGTGGAAAGGTATTTTGTCATGACAACACTCCAAACAGGCCATCAACACAAACAAGTCAACGCCCTAGTGAGGTTAATTGATAGGGTGTGAGCGTTGATCCTGACGTAGCAATCTAGCCACCGGTATCAAAGAATCGCTTCACTCGAGTGGGCAAATATAGCAAATTTCCTGGCATCTTACCTTGCGGAAAGCCAATGTGTCCCCCCTCTTCAGGAAATTCGCCTAACACATAGGAACTCATTTCATCAGCACGAGGCAAACACCACCCTGGTAAGAACGGATCGTTTTTGGCATTGAGCAGTAAGAGCGGTACCCGCACGTTAGGGAGCACTGGCTTACACGAACAACGCTGCCAATAATCCATCGCCGAATGATACCCATGAATGGGGGCGGTATAAAGCGCATCAAAATCGTACATCGTTTCGCAACGCTGCACGGCTTCTAAATCAAACAACTCCGGAAAGCGCTTGGCTTTTTCAATGAGTTTGGGTTTGAGGGTCGAAAGGAACATATTCGCATAGAGCACATTGACCCCCTTACTAATCCGTTCACTCCCCGCAACCAAATCCACTGGAGCACCAATCGCCACGGCTGCAGTCACGGTTTGTGCAGCATCTTCTCCCCGATCCCCTAGGTATTTAGCCAGTTGATTGGCCCCTAAGCTCACCCCCACTGCGTAGAGCGGTGCCTTAGGAAAGCGCGATTTGATCGTTTTGAGAACCCACTCACAATCCACTGTGTCGCCAGCAAAATAAGCTCGCGGTAAACGATTTAATTCGCCACCGCAACTACGAAACTGCGCCACCACGCCTCGCCACCCCCACGTACGGCATTGGTCCATCAACGCCAAAGCATAATGACTCCCGCTCGAACCTTCGAGCCCATGGAAGTGAACCAGTATTGGTGTATCCTCACGAGTGGGCTCGGGGCAGAGCCAGTCCCACAAAACAAAATCACCGTCAGGCGTTTCCACATGCTCACGTCGGTAATCAACGTGTGGACGCGTGCTCAGTTTGGCAGGAATCACGGTCTGTAAGTGGCCACCCATGCACCAACTCGGTGCTTCATAATCGGAGTGTGAAATTGGCATGAAATCCGTCCCTCTGGGAAAACATCACGGTTTTTTAATGGTTAAGGAGCCTATTCTACGCCTTTTGATTTGCCTTTCAACGTAACGAAATTTATCTACGACGACATCGCTCCCCGTGGACCAAACACACGCTCCCACAGTTGCTGCACGGCTTGACGCTCCTGCACCAACAGGGCAGGGTCAACGCGCACCGGAACCCCATCCCCTGTGTTTAGTCGAATTTCGTGTTGCAACTGGCGATACCGCCGATAGGCTTGGACCACCTGAGTAGCCAACGTATCGTCAATCAGCCCGAGTTGCCCTAATTTTTCTAAGAGCAGAATATTGCCAAAATTATGGGTGAGTTCAGGATATTGACGACTGTAGGTGAGAACAAACCACTGCACCACAAACTCCACATCGACCATCCCGCCTTCGTCATGCTTGATATCAAAGAGCGGCGTTTTATTGCTATGCCCCTCAAACATTTTGTTGCGCATAGCGATCACTTCGTGCTTGGTCTGTTCAGGATCTCGCTCTATCAGAAGAATTCGTTCACGTTGTGCCTCAAAATCGCGGCCGAGTTCTGGGTCTCCCGCGACAAACCGCGCTCGGGTTAACGCTTGGTGCTCCCAAAACCACGCGCCCGTTCCATCCGCATTGTCTTGGTAGCGACAAAACATGGCATACGGCGTGACAATCAACCCCGAATCGCCATTGGGACGAAGCCGTAAGTCCACATCAAAAAGTTTTCCCGACGACGTTTGGAGCGTGAGCCAACTCATCATGCGTCGAACCAAACGGGTATAGATACGCTCGGCATCCGGGTGATCATCTCGATAAATGAAAACCAAATCCAAGTCACTGTCAAACCCTAATTCTTTACCCCCTAATTTGCCATACCCAATGACCGCAAATTGTGGCCGTTCGGTATGACGATTGGCTAAACTTTCCCAAGCTAACTCAATGGTTTCTTGAAGTACCGCATCTGCCAACGCAGAGAGTTGATCCGCCAACCGCTCCACACTCAGGCGCTTATCTAAATCAGCAATCAATAGCTGGAATACCGCCGAATGATGAGCATCACGCAAAATATTCATCTGGCGTTCTTGATCACCGTCACAGGCCTCTAATTCGCGGTGTAGTTTTTCACTCCAAAGACTCCAATCCACAGGCGAAAAATCATCGTAGGTTTTTTCTCTCCCATCGACCAGCTCATCCAAAATAATGGGGTGGCGTGTTATGAAATCAGCGCTCCAGCGACTCGCCCCCAAGACCTTTCCCACACGTTCGGCCGCACTTTGGTATTCGTTGAGGAGAGCAACATAGGTCGAACGACCTGCAATCACCTCTAATAACGTTAAGTAACGCGACAATAATTCCGACAAACTGATCACTTGGACTTCGTTACGTTGATGCCATTGAGGGCAACTTTCCACAATCGTAGGCAACAAGTTTTGCATGCGTGTACGTGACACATCCGAAACCCCTGTTCGCCATTTTCCGGATGCCAGTCGCAAAATTCGATCCAATAACCCCTCGGAATCCTCACCGTAACCGAGTTGCTTCAAACGCTCCAACAAAATCGTCTGACTACTCTTACTACCTAACTCCCAACCAACGGGCCACCCCTCGGTACTCACCTGAGGCTCTTCGACTTGGAAAATACTGTCAAACACTTGAGCCACGCGTTCACGAACGGCGTGCACCTCTGCCCACAATTGGGGTGCCTCTACCCCTAATAAAGCCGATATATGGTCGAGTTTTTCCCCGTCAGCAGGTAACCACTGCGTTTGCTCATCGTTGACATACTGAATGGCATGTTCCACATTGCGCAAAAACACATAATCCTCGCCACACTGCTTTGCAACCTCAGGAGTTAAGTACCCCTCCTGACCCAGCACCTCCAGCATAGCCAAGCTGGACCGTCCTTGCAATTTCGGGTCTCGTCCACCGCGAATAATCTGAAGGGTCTGGGTAATAAACTCGATCTCGCGAATACCTCCACGCCCTAACTTAACATTAACTCCCGTGTTGCCACGCAACAATTCGCGTCGAGCGGTTTCTGCACGGATCAGTTCATGAAGATTACGTAATGACTCGAGAGCGCCAAAGTCCAAGTATTTACGGTAAACAAAGGGGCGCACGAGAGCGTGCAAGTTTTTGACATACTGGTCAAAGATCGATTGCGAAGCAAATACTGGAGTATTAATGACTCGTCCCTTCAACCAAGCAAATCGCTCCCATTCTCGTCCTTCTGAATAGAGATACTTTTCAAGCATGGATAAGCCACACACGATCGGTCCCGAGTCTCCATTCGGTCGTAGACGCATATCGACACGGAAGACAAATCCTGGCCCCTCAATATCATTGAGGGCGGGGATAACACGTCGCGCGAGGCGTTCATAAAACTCTTGAACCTCAATCGTACGGCGAATATTCGGAAATTCTGGGGTTTCACGGGTTTCCCCGTTTTCATCAAACAAAAAAATCAAATCAATATCAGAGGAGACGTTGAGTTCTCTACCCCCGAGTTTTCCCATCCCTACCACCAATAAATCTTGCGGATTACCCGAAAACCCATACGGAACCCCAAATCGTGTCGCTAATTCACGCGCGTGCACTTTCACTGTTTGTGACACCGCCACTTCAGCAAAGTCACTCATTATCCGCACCACTTCGTAGTAGTCAATCAGACCAGTGGCATTACGGGCAATCACGGACACCATCAAAGCGCGTCGAAGGGTGCGTAACCCCATGGAAAGGGCATCCACCGTCGTGAGGGCCTCAATTTCACGTTCAATATCCGCACGCGTCCATGATGCTTGGATCAGACGTTGGAGTGCCTCCGAGGGTGAAACCGTTTGGGTATCCATGGCGCGAATCGCATGGGCCACAAAAGCGGAATGCTGCAACACGTCGTCTAGCGACGGATAGTGAGTGGGGAGCACGACACAACCTCCTATAGCAATAGAGTCTCCCCTTAGAGTACACCGCCCTTCAGGAGTTTTTCATTCCTGCAAGGCAGATTTGCTCTATGATGTTCAAAATAAGTCAATTTTCGAAATAAGGCTACCGCTGTCATGGCTGACTCACAGGCATCCTCCTCTGCTAACCCTACTTCTGCATGCACACGATGGAAACGGGTATTGCGTTGTGTTGGGTGGATGATTGTTGTCCTGTATTTTGTCTTTGGTTCACTCGTGATTGCCGGGCGTTGGTTTTTTACGACACAGATTGACCGTTACCGAGACGATGTAAGCCAGTGGGTCTCTCAGGCCATGGGCATCGATGTGCATATTGACAATCTTCACGGCGGGTTTGACCGTTTCTGGCCAACGCTTACGCTCGATAACGTTACCCTCTCTCAGCCCAATCACCCCGTCTCTCTCACGTTGCCCAATGTGTATGCTCGTTTTTCGTGGGCGTCGCTATGGTCAGGTGCTCCACAGTTTGAACTTCTGCAGATCAATCAACCCTCACTCACTATTCGTCGTCTGGATAAAACCCATTTTGAGATTGCAGGGTTTACGTTCGAATTTGACCCCCTTCGGCAGTCTAAAAGCTCCGGTACCCAACAACCGCTCTTAGAATGGGTGCTCTCGCAAAAACGTATACAACTGCGTGATGGCGCTGTGCACTATCACGATGAGACTGCCTCGACTCAAGAAACCATCGATTTAAACGCAATTCAAATGGTGTTTGAAAAACGCCTTTTAGCATGGCGTTTTGGCTTAGCGGGCACCCGTCTAGGTCGTGAACAACCCGAGCATTTTCAACTCACCCTGCATAGCAAACCACCGCTTTTGCCTACACGCGACCCGCTCAAGTGGGATACCGAAGTGTACTTAAAAAATACACAAACGAATGTGGCTGAGCTCCTGCAGAAGTTACCCCTTCCGCATATCCCCGTACAACTCTCATCGGGAATGGGTGCCACCGAAATGTGGATGAACTTTACCCAGGGGAAACTCAACCGGTGGGTCGCCGATGTTGACTTACGTAATGTGCAACTCCAATGGGGGAGCAACCGACCACCTTTCTCCTTGCCTCGGGCCTATTCCCGTATCCATTACGATCAATCGATCGATAAGAATGCGACGCCTCAACCCTCCAGTGAGCGGTTGAGTCTACAAAATTTAGTCCTTCAAGAGCCCCAGCATCTGCATCGAGCCCGGCTCATCTCGGTGCTCGCAGAGCATACCCAAGAAGGTACGCGCTATCAGGTTGAGGCCGATCAAACGGACTTAAATCTGCTGGAAAACTTTATCCCCTCCCTTCCCTTAGAGCCGGAGCTGATCACCACACTTAGTGCGCTTCAAATGACTGGAGACGTGCGCCATTTAATGCTCACCATTCCTGCTCAAGCGACCAACTGGCACCAATACACGCTCGAAGGCATTGTCACGGACTTCGCCTTCAGAAACACAATGGCGCCATGGCCATCCTTTCAGGGACTCTCGCTTGAGCTGAAAACCCCCGCACCCGGCACTTTTACAGGGAATGTGTCGGTCTCTAAGGAAGGAACCCTTCGTTTCCCTGGCGTATTTGAACGCGAAGACATTGCGCTGACGGGACTGACTGCAACGTTCCAATTAGCCCTCAAGCCCGAAGTGAGTCTTGATGTACCGCAGTTTATGGTGGAAAACAATGAGGTCTCCCTACGTGGCAAAGCACATTGGGTCGCGAATACTGAACATCCAGCAGGAACCCTTCAGCTCTCTGGCCAGATTCTTCGTGCTCAGGCAACGCAAGTACCGTACTACCTACCCGTCTCCTTAGGGGAGGATTTGTTGAAGTACTTGCACGCTGCAATTCAAGCGGGTGAGTTGAGCACTGGCCGTTTTGATGTCCGCGGTCCGCTACATCGCTTCCCTTGGCACCGCTCAAATAATCCCGACGAGCACTTTCTCATCGAAGGCACACTCGAGAAAGGGCAATACGACTTCTTGCCTGTCGCAAAAAATACGAAAGAGCGCCATCGTTATGGTGCTTGGCCCCTTTTGTCCAATATCGATGCTACCCTCAGCTTTGAGGGAAATGGCATGACAATCAAGGCACGCAATGTCCTCAGTCACGGTCTTACGAGCAAAAATGCCGTGGTCGCCATTGACAACTTCTCTACCCCTATTCTCACTGTTGACGCCGATATTACGGGCGACCTGAAGCAGGGACTAGGATATATCAAGGACACCCCGTTTTTAAACGGTCTCGTGAACGGAGCGTTTGATGAAAGTACGGGCGCTGGGCCGATCAAAACTCAGCTCAGCCTCAGTATTCCGTTGGACAAAGGCGAAAGCAAAGTCGATGTCAGATCTCAAGTGAACAATGCCACCTTTTCCTACGGTCGTCGTTATCCTGACATCAAAGGCGTGAAGGGGGAATTGCGGGTGACCGATACGGAGGTCTCCTCGCCTGTTCCCTTCACAGGGCAAACCGACGCTGGGCCCATTTCCGTTCAGGTAAGCACAGACAAAGCAGCCACGGAAATTAAAGTGAATGCGTTCGCGACGCTACACGATACATTACGCCTGATCGATCAGGAATCGCTATTGACTTCGCTAACGCCGGGTATTCGGGGAAAAACACCGGTTGAGGTCATTGCGACGATCGAACGTGGTACTGCCCCCTTAGTTATACGAGGCACGAGTGAGCTCAAAGGCATGACACTCGCGCTACCCTCGCCGCTTGTCAAATCCTCCGACACCGCCTGGCCATTCACGTTTACTTACCGTCAGCAAGGGGTAAATCAGTCCCTTACGCTGAATGTGGACAAACAGCTGTTTACTCAGCTGGATTTCACAACCCTCAAGGACAATCCCTCCTTGCGTGGGGTGATTAGCTTAGGGAGTTCCTCACACGAACTGCCGTCACGAGGGTTGAGCTTACGCATTCAAAGTGATGAGTTCAATGTGGATGCCTGGAACGCTCTCATTGGCAAAGATAATACGGTCTCGAGCAACCTCCCGCTCAGTGAAATCGAGCTGAGCACGGGCCTATTGACGATCGACTCGAAAATGCTACACCGTTTAGATTTGCATGCCCAAAATCATGTTGACAAAGGCTGGGAAGTGGCTTTGCGTAGCAATGAAGCGTTCGGAACGTTTACTTACCGCCCCAAAACGGAACAAATGGCAAGCGTACTAACGGGCCGTTTCACTCGCTTGTATCTCACAAAACAAGAGTCCGACGATTTGGACACCCTACTGAAACCCGAGGAAAAGCCGACCGATTTACCTGACTTATTGGTTCGCGTGGACGATTTCCGTATTAACGATCGCCAGATTGGCAGTCTCAGTATTGATGCCCATAACGAAGGCAAACCATCGTCGCTGTGGATTTTACGTCAGCTCAAAATTCTTAACCCTGGCGCCAGCATTGATATCACGGGGAGTTGGAAAAACGGCATCACACAACTCAAGGCCAAAGCCAATATCACCGACACAGGCAAAGTCCTCTCGAGCCTGCAGTATCCCGACGCCATGCGCGGGGCGCCGGGCACCATCAGTGCTGACTTTCGCTGGGTAGGTGTCCCTACCTCGCCTGACTACCCCAGCCTCTCTGGACATATTCAAGGGGAATTAGGGTCTGGCCAATTCTTACAGGTAGAGCCTGGCGCAGGGCGTCTCTTGAGCTTACTCTCCATTCAGCACCTCTTACGCCGATTGACTTTTGATTTCCGGGACGTGTTCGGTAAAGGGTTCACCTTTGACACCTTACACCTCGAAGGCTCCATTGATCAGGGCATTTTTAGTACACCCAAATTGACCCTACTGGGTTCTTCTGCCTCCGTCGTGACCGAAGGGTCCATCAATTTGGTCAACGAGACCTTATCGCTACATTCGGTCGTATTACCATCCATAAATGTCGCAGGTCCATCATTAGCGCTCGCGCTCATTAATCCTGCGATTGGCTTAGGAACGTTTGTATCACAGTTCGTATTCCAAGATCAGCTCTCCGAGCTATTTAAGTCGGAATACCGCATTAGCGGGTCCTTGGATAACCCCACCGTAACTAAAATCGAGTCATCCCGCCCAGCATCAAGTGAAAGTCTTGGGCAATAATGTCGGACTTAAGTCCGACTATAATGCTAAGTACGACTATTTTGACAGGATTCGATGTGTTCCCGAAATTTCGATTGATGACGCCTATCGTGTGGCTCACACGTTTGTTGGTAGGCGCTTACCCGCATTGGCAAGGCTGCGCTCCCTCGTCTCGACAGCGCATATACTTTGCAAACCATACCAGCCACTTAGATACGATCGTCATATGGGCCTCATTACCTCCACAATTACGCCCACTCGTGCGTCCTGTGGCTGCGAAGGATTATTGGGAAAAGGGATGGATTCGACGTCAGATTGCCCTCAAGGAACTCAATGTCGTGTTAGTTGACCGGCACCGCACGGAGCATGCCAACCCCTTGGATCCGTTACGCGAAGCGCTCCAGCAAGGCTCTTCACTGATCATTTTCCCAGAAGGCACCCGTCGCCCCCAACCGCTCCCCAGCGAGTTTAAATCGGGGATTTGGCGTTTAATGAAAGAGTTCCCGAACGTGGAACTGGTCCCGGTGTATATCGAAAACTTACATCGTGCTATGCCTAAGGGGGTGTTAATCCCTGTGCCAACCATCTGCTCGATTCGTTTTGGCAAACCGTTAGAACACTCTGTTGATGACCTCAAGGAAGATTTTCTTGAGCGCGCTCGACAGTCTATTATTGAGATGGCGCAATCATGAGACTTGGTTTTTCCATTTACGAAGCCTACATGCTCCTGCTCAGTGGGCTGTTTCTTTTAGCCTTAGCGGGCACAGTCTACAGCTCGTATGCGATTCGCCATACCACCACGGCCTTGGCAAAATCCCGATTACTTGCGATTGGCTCACGCCTGCGTATGGCGTGGTGGCTAATTGTCGTCTTCACCATCGCCTTTGCGATTGGCGAAGGATCGTTGCTGGTCTTTTTTGCATTGATTAGCTTCTTTTTACTGCGTGAGTTTATTGCGATCACCCCGACGCGGCCCACCGACCACTATGCCCTAGTACTGTCCTTTTATATTACGATCCCCTTGCAGTACACCCTCATCGGGTTCGAATTGACCGAGTTATTCACCCTCTTAATCCCGGTCTACCTCTTTTTAGCCTTACCGGTCATCATGGCGCTTAACCATGATACTGACAGTTATTTAGAACGAGTAGCCAAAGTGCAATGGGGGGTTATGCTGTGTGTATTCTGTGTGAGTCATGCCCCAGCCATCGCGACGTTTGACTTAACCCGTTACCACTCCTCAGGGCCCTTGTTGCTCCTCTTTTTCTTATTGGTCCTCTTTGTGAGTGACTTGTGCTCGACCATTGCCAGTTCTTTTATTGGTAAAAAAATCCTGTCATATAACCACAATCGCACGCTCGAGGGCACGGTGCTCGGATGTTTAGCGGGGATTCTGGCGGGCATGATGATGTACTGGATCACTCCCTTCCGATTCTGGCAAGCCATTTTGATGGCCATCGCGATCGTTGTATCAGGGGTCATGGGCGACATGGTGATCAGTGCTGTACGTCGTAGTATGGGTGCAGAACGTCTCGCAGGAGAAGCGGATATTTATATGACCCGTGGAACCTTGGCTCGCTTGGCTCCCCTCACGTTTGCAGCCCCGGTGTTTTATCACCTCACCCAATTCTTCTTTGTGTGGTATCCCCATCTCTTCTAAGTCAAAAAAAAGCGCCTCCATCATGAGGCGCTTTTTTATGTCTGGACAAGCCGAACGGCTGTCCAAACTTGTCTTTTTCCATAGGCTCGAATTAACGACGACGAGCTGAAGAAGAAGAGGAACCAGCAGAACCCGAAGAACGACCTTCGATGTGTCGGAACGTAATGCGACCCTTCGTCAGATCATACGGCGAAAGTTCGAGCGAAACCTTATCACCGGCCAAAATACGAATGTGGTGCTTACGCATTTTTCCGTTGGTGTAAGCCACCAACTCATGACCGTTGTCCAGTTTCACGCGATAGCGTGCGTCAGGTAAAACTTCAAGAACCTGACCTGCCATCTCAATCAAATCTTCCTTTGCCATAATCTTCCATATAGAAAAGCTGTTCTCCTCAGGAGCATTGAACACAATGTAAACGCTACGTTACTGTGAAGAGAAATCAACTTGAAAACACACAACGAGAGACGATACCTTCGCTCTCGCTCACGAATTGGCTAATCGATCCAACGCCTCTAAGCTGAGCCCTGATAGTGTTAGCCATGTAGTCATTGGCATAGTGAACGCCTTCACAATTCACTAGCCAACCAATAAGTCCGTGATTTTATCACTATTTTTGGGCATTCTCCAAGAGGCAACACAAGAAAATCTTTAGCGTTTTCCCGCCTCTTAAGGCTAAATAAAAGAGAATTACGCTAAAATAGACTACGGCAAAAGAAGGGGA
>CAJJMF010000053.1 GCA_905192805.1 uncultured Sutterella sp.
CTCCAAAGAGGGCCTCCACGGCATCCGCGGTAATGGACGGACGGTTACGCCCCCCCATTTTCACTTCCCCTTCCCCCATGAAGAGGTACTGGGAAATGTTGAGTTCCTGACCAATCGAGGCAAGCATCTTTTCGCAGACCAAGTTGGCACGCACGCGACTCAATTCGCCTTCCGTAAAGTGCTTATCACGCACGAATAGCGCATGACCGACGACAAAATTCACGACCGAATCGCCCAGAAACTCCAGACGCTCATTGTGTTCAGCAGAAAACGACCGGTGCGTGAGGGCGCGCTCCAAGAGTTTGGTATTGTTAAAGTGATACCCAATGGTTGCTTCGAGCTCACTGAAATCTTTATTTCCTTTCACGACCGTTTCCCCATTAATTGAAACCACCAATGCGGGACATATCCCCAAAGTTAGCCCAAATAAAGACGGCGCGACCGACTAAATTCTCATCCGGCACAAACCCCCAGTAACGAGAGTCTTCGGAATTATCGCGATTGTCGCCCATCACGAAGTAACTATTGTCGGGCACCTTACAGACAAAGCCCTCACTATCGTACTGGCAGTTGGGATCTTTCTTTAACAACGCCTGCGGCAGAACCCATGAAGGACGGTTCGGATCAATCGCCACCAAGTGATTCACTTTACCGAGTTGTTCGTCGTGCTCATTTAAAGAGCGCATCGTCATCTCATCGACGAAATCACGATTGCCCGTCATGGGCTGCACTTCCCCATTGATCGTTAAGACTTTGTTGTGATACACCACCGTATCGCCGGGCACACCGACCACACGTTTGATGTAGTCCACCGAGGTATCCATCGGATAACGGAACACGACCACATCACCACGTTCAGGTTTACCCACGGGAATGATCGTCTTATTGACAACCGGTAAGCGAATACCGTAATCAAACTTGTTGACCAAAATGAAGTCCCCCACGTGCAAGGTGGGTAACATCGAGCCCGACGGAATACGGAAGGGTTCAAATAAGAAACTGCGCAAAATAAAGACCGCGAGAATCACCGGGAAGAGCCCTGCGGTGTATTCCAACCACCACGGTTGGCGCAAATGCTTCTGACGACGATCGGCGAGTTCATCCAACACACGCTGATCTCCACGCGCTAACGCTTCGGCGTTGGCTTGACGAAACAGGGCTTCATCGTCATCGGCTTGGCGTTGACGATCTTTTTGGAAACGTACTTTGTCGGCCACATAAAAGAGCCCCGTCAGAATCGTCAAAATCGTCAAAATTAATGGGAAATTCATACTTCTACAACCCTAAAAATCGTTTCAGGAAACTGAGTCCTTTGAGTGGGCAGCACGGTAAACGGGGGTGAGCCGTTTACCGCTCTACTCTCTTTGACGAGAGCCTTATTTTTCTTCAACCTGCAAAATGGCTAAGAACGCTTCCTGCGGGATTTCGACCGACCCCACCTGCTTCATTCGCTTTTTACCGGCTTTTTGTTTCTCTAAGAGCTTGCGCTTACGGGTAATGTCACCGCCATAGCACTTGGCCAACACGTTTTTACGAAGCGCTTTGACGTTTTCACGCGCAATAATATTGGCCCCAATCGCCGCTTGAATCGCGACTTCGTACATCTGGCGCGGAATAAGCGAACGTAAGCGTGTCACGATTTCACGACCACGCGAGACGGCATTGGAGCGATGCAAGATGGTACTCAGGGCGTCGACTTTGTCGCCATTGATGAGCATATCCACGCGCACCACGTCCGAGGCACGATACTCTTTAAATTCGTAATCCATGGACGCGTACCCACGGGTGAGCGACTTCATCCGGTCGAAGAAGTCGAGCACAATTTCCGCCAGGGGCAACTCATAGGTGAGGTGCACTTGGCGACCGTGGTAGGCGAGGTTTAACTGCACCCCACGCTTTTCCTGACAGAGTTTCATCACGGCACCGACGTGTTCATCCGGCACAAAAATCGTCACGGTGTCAATCGGTTCACGAATTTCGGCGATCTTATCGACGGGCGGTAACTTCGAGGGGTTTTCCACCTGCACGACTTCACCGTTGGTCATCAAGACTTCGTACACCACCGAGGGCGCCGTGGTGATTAAGTCCATATCGTACTCACGCTCTAAGCGCTCTTGTACGATGTCCATGTGCAGTAACCCCAGGAACCCAGCGCGGAAACCAAACCCTAAGGCTTGCGAGACTTCCGGTTCAAAGTGAAGTGCCGCGTCATTTAACTGCAATTTGGTGAGCGCATCACGCAACGCTTCGTACTGATTCGCCTCCACGGGGTAGAGCCCCGCGAACACCTGAGGCTTCACTTCTTTAAACCCAGGCACCGGACGTTCCGCTGGCTTATTGGCCGAGGTGACCGTGTCACCCACGCGGGCATCCTTCAACTCCTTAATCCCGGAAATCACAAAGCCCACTTCGCCCGCGCTCAATTCGGTGCGGGACTCGGACTTCGGGGTAAAGACCCCCAATTGTTCGACCAAGTGATTGGCGCCGGTCGCCATCAAGCGAATCTTGTCTTTTTGGCGAATCGTCCCGTTGACAACGCGTACGAGCATCACCACGCCCACGTAGTTGTCAAACCACGAGTCAATGATGAGCGCCTGCAAGGGACCATCGGGATCCCCCTTGGGAGGCGGCACATCACGCACCACACGCTCCAGAATATCATCAATCCCCATCCCGGTTTTGGCCGAACAGGGAATCGCGTCCGTCGCATCAATCCCAATCACATCTTCAATTTCTTCGGCTGCCGCGATCGGATTCGCGCTCGCCAAGTCCATTTTGTTTAAGACGGGAATCACTTCGACCCCTAAGTCGATCGCGGTGTAGCAATTCGCCACGGTCTGCGCCTCTACGCCTTGAGTCGCGTCGACCACCAGCAAAGCCCCTTCACAAGCAGATAAAGAGCGGCTCACTTCGTAAGAAAAGTCCACGTGCCCCGGGGTGTCGATCAGGTTTAAGTGATAAACCTCCCCGTCCTTGGCTTTATAACGTAGACTCGCCGTTTGAGCTTTGATGGTGATACCGCGTTCGCGTTCCAAGTCCATGCTGTCTAAGACTTGTTCGCTCATTTCACGGTCCGAGAGACCGCCACAGCGCTGAATTAAGCGGTCAGCCAACGTGGACTTACCGTGGTCAATGTGCGCAATGATAGAAAAGTTGCGGATATTTTTCATGTGAGTTTTATAAAACAGTAGTGAGATCAGTGTGTCCGATTGGACCACCTTAAGAGCTGGTATTGTAGCAATTGTGCTCTCTTTAAGCCCTAGGATGGCGACAAAAAGAAAGGAGGCGTATCAAACTCCTCCTTGCCTTGTGCCCATGGGAAAGCCTTCGGCATGTGTCCGAGGGCATTCCCTGAGGGCGACGATTTCACGAGCGTAACGCTTAATTACGCTTCGTAGCGCTTATAAATCACGGTTGAATTCGTACCACCGAAGCCAAACGAGTTTTTCATCGCATAGCGGATCGGCATCGGACGTGCCACGTTGGCGCAGCAGTCAATCGGACACTCCGGATCTTGCTCAAACACATTGATCGTCGGCGGAACGATTTGTTCTTCAATGGCCTTGATCGTTAAGACCGACTCAATCCCACCGGCACCCCCTAAGAGGTGGCCCGTCATGGACTTCGTCGAACTCACCACGAGTTTTTGCGTGTGTTCACCGAACACAGCCCCAATCGCCTTCACTTCGTTCGCATCACCCAACGGTGTCGACGTACCGTGCGCATTCAAGTAGTCGATATCGCTCGGGGCTAACCCAGCATGGCGTAACGCGTTTTCCATACAGCGCTTGGGCCCTTCCATCGAAGGCGTCGTGATGTGGTGGGCATCCCCCGTGAGCCCATAGCCCACGACTTCGGCATAGATATGAGCCCCACGTGCCAAGGCGTGTTCGAGCTCTTCGAGCACCACGACCCCAGCACCCTCGCCCATCACAAAGCCGTCACGGTCTTTGTCAAACGGACGCGAGGCGGTCTTCGGATCGTCGTTACGACGCGAGAGTGCATGCATCGCATCAAAGGCCCCCACCGCTAAGGGATGAATGGCCGCTTCGGCGCCACCCGCTACCATGACGGTAGCATCCCCACGCTTAATCAAATGCATCGCTTCGCCAATGGCATGAAGCCCGGTGGAGCACGCCGTCGAGTGCGCAATATTGGGACCCTGTAAATTCTTCATAATCGCCAACTGGCCCGAGGCCATGTTCACGATACAGCCTGGAATCATGAAGGGCGACACACGGCGAGGACCACGCTCTAAGAGTGCGCTGTGGTTCGTGCAAATCACGGGCAATCCACCGATCCCCGAGCCAATCGCCACGCCCACTTCCGGGGCCAATTCCTCTGTGATCTCTAACTTCGAGTCTTCAAGCGCCATTAAGCCAGCGGCCACCCCGAAGTGAATAAAGCGATCGAAGCGACGGACTTCTTTCACATCTAAATAAGCGTTGGCATCAAAATCTTTCACTTCGGCTGCCACCTGACAACCGAATTCGGAGGCATCAAAGTGGGTAATCGGCCCCACTCCGCTCACCCCTGCCAAGGCATTGGCCCAGCTGGTCTTGACATCATTACCAATCGGAGAAATCATCCCAAGACCCGTAATGACCACACGACGTTCATTCATAGTGATTGTTCTCGCAAAGTCGGTCGCTCCCTCAACGCCCTCTCGGTGTGCATTAGCACACGCGAAGCCTTGATCACGAACGCTTTACTTATCCTTTAAAAGAGGTTAGGGAGCACATCCTCCCAAGATCACGATCCACCGATACATTTGGATATACAAATCATCCGTGTGGATTAACGCCTTGAAGGGATTCTTCGCTCCTATATACGACAAAGGGATCCGACTGAAGCGGACCCCCCTCGTCGTTTGGGTATCCGTCAGATACCCAACACGAAACTTTTGCCTGTCTGGCAGGTGCCGAAAATTAGGCCCCCATGCGTTCCTTGACGTAATCGATAGCCAACTGAACCGTACGGAGCTTTTCCTGGTCGGTGTCAGGGATATCGATACCGAAAGCATCTTCAAGGGCGAGCGACAATTCAACGGTCGACAAGCTGTCAGCGCCTAAATCTTCGATGAAGCTCGCTTCGTTCTTGACATCTTCTTCTTTCAAGCCCAACTGTTCAGCGACAATCTTCTTAACTTTCTGTTCAATTTCGTCCATTTCTCTTTACTCCGCTAAGGGGTATACCCCCGCTTCGGTGCGGGGAAATGTGGTTAGGGGAAAATCCCCGGAAAAAAGTTTAAGCACATCATTCTACCAACTCAGAAAGCGTTTGTGTAGCTGATGAGCCTACCTAAAATTAACCCATGTACATCCCGCCATTGACGTGTAAGGTGGTACCGGTAATGTAGGCACCTGCGTCGCTGGCTAAATATACACAAGCGTTCGCCACTTCCTTTGCATCGCCTAAACGAGCAAGCGGAATCTGGCTTAAAAGATGTTGTTTGTGTTCTTCGGGCAATTGCGCCGTCATGTCGGTATCAATAAACCCAGGGGCCACACAATTCACCGTGATCCCACGGGATCCGATTTCGCGCGCCAAAGCCATCGTCATCCCCATGAGCCCCGCTTTCGCCGCAGCATAGTTGACTTGACCCGCGTTACCCATTGCGCCCACCACCGAACTAATCGAGATAATACGGCCCGAGCGCTGACGCATCATGGGACGCACAACGGCGCGAGCCAAACGGAATGCCGCCGTTAAATTGGTATCAATCACGGCCTGCCACTGTTCGTCTTTCATACGAAGCGTGAGCGTATCTTGCGTGATCCCTGCGTTATTGACCAACACATCCAAGTGTCCGTAGCGCGTGAGCACATCGGCAATCACCGCTTCCGAGCGTTCCGCGTCGTTAACATTTAAAACGACGCCTTCACCTTCAGCTCCGAGCGTGCGAAGCGCCTCGGTAATGGCGTGTGCCCCTGCCTCCGTCGTGGCCGTACCGATCACCGTTGCCCCGCAATGAGCAAAACTCTCCAAAATGGCACGACCAATCCCACGACTGGCCCCCGTGATCAACGCCACACGTCCTGCTAAGGCGGACGCTGAAAAAATACTATCCGTCATACGAATCCTTCGTTAGTTCGCTTAAGCCAATGCTTCGAGCGCTTGGTTGAGCGCCGCTTCATCGGTTAAGTTATAGAGTTTTACCTCTGGGGTAATACGTTTAATGAGGCCCGTGAGGACTTTACCCGGACCACACTCCACAATATCGGTAACGCCAGCGGCCACCATCGATTCGATAATCTTCACCCACTCGACCGAGGAGTACACCTGCTCGGAGAGTTTTTGGCGAATCGAATCAACATTGCCATGCAACTGCGCATCGACATTGCGGTAGACCGGAACAGAGGCCTCCTGCATCGGGGTATCGGCTAAGCGCTTTAAGAGGGCAACCCCCGCTTCTTTCATCATGGGCGAGTGGAAGGGCGCCGACACGGGCAACGAAATCGCACGACGGCAACCCGCTGCCTTGGCTAATTCAATCGCGCGTTCAATCGCAGCGACTTCGCCCGCAATCACCACTTGACCAGGCGCATTGAAGTTGGCTGGGGTCACTAACCCCGAATCGCGAGCCTCTTCACAAACCTTCAGCACGGCGGCATCATCAAGACCAATCAGCGCAGCCATACCGCCCACGCCTACGGGCACCACATTTTGCATCACCGTCGCACGGTAACGCACAAGGCGCACCGCTTCGTCAAAACTGAGCACACCGGCTGCGGTCAACGCCGAGTACTCCCCTAAGGAGTGCCCGGCCATCATGGCCGGTTTGACGCCCCCGCGCTCGAGCCAGAGCTGATAGATCGCGACCGAACTCGCGAGCATCGCGGGCTGGGTATTCACGGTCAACGAGAGCGTTTCAATGGGACCCTGAGCAATCAGTTCCGTTAACGGCTCTCCCAAGGCACGATCGGCCTGAGCCATCATATCGTTGACGCGTTGGGCTTGTGCAAACCCCTGCAACATGCCCACCGTTTGGCTACCTTGCCCGGGAAAAACAAACGCAATACTCATGGATCAAAGTCCTATAAAAAAAGGAGTCATTAGTCTAACAGTAGACCGTATCATCCCAACGGTTGAATTCACTACCAACTTTGGGGCAGGCAAAAAATCGCTACCAATACAGCAGTGCCGAACCCCAGGCCATCCCTGCTCCGACGCCCTGCAATAAGACCAAATCCCCCGCATGAATCATGCCGTGTTGATTGGCCCAATCCAACGCCGTGGGTACCGACGCGGCGGACGTATTCCCTTGATGCATCACGGTTTTCACCATATTGGCTTCCGGAATACCTAATTTTTCGGCCACCATCGTCATGATGCGCAAATTCGCCTGATGAGGAATAAAGACCTTCACGTCTTCGGTGCGCACGCCTGCTAATTGGGCCACTTCCTGCGCACTCCCTGTTAAGCCATCAACGGCCAACTTAAAGACCTTTGCGCCTTGCATGGTTAAAAAGGGATTGCCACAAATTTCACCATGATTCAGATGCGCCGTCACGCCGAGAACGGACTCATCAAAGCGGCCATCAGCATACATACGCGCCGCAATAATCCCTGGCTTGTCGCAGGCCTCTAAGACCACGGCCCCTGCGCCGTCACCAAAGAGCACACAGGTCGAGCGATCGTTAAAGTCCACCAAACGTGACATCGTATCGGCGCCAATCACAACGGCCCGCTTATAGGGCCCCGCGCGCAACATGGCATCGGCGGCGTTAAGCGCATAGATAAAGCCCGCACAAACGGCCTGCACATCAAAAGCGGCACAGCCAGCGCACCCCAACGCGGCTTGTACGTGGCAAGCCACCGACGGAAACACCATATCGGGGGTGGTGGTGGCCACAATAATCAAATCAATGCTACTTGGGTCGACGGACGCGTTTGCCAAGGCCTTCTTGGCCGCGGCAATGGCCATCGTCGTCGTAGTTTCCCCCAACTCTGGGCTCACAAAATAACGGCTTTCAATCCCTGTACGAGTACGAATCCATTCGTCACTGGTTTCAATCCCTCTCTGGGCAAGACGTTGAGCCAATTGATCGTTGCTCACCTGTTGCTGAGGCATCTGTGACCCCGTGCCGACGATACGGGAATAATTCATGGGTATCCTTCGATTTCAAACACTGTTTAGGGGCGTTCCCTCCAAGGAGCGCTCTGTGGCCTTCACTATAGCAAGAAAAAATAAAGGCGTGAGCCCCTAAAAAAACGGAATGCGTCACGCCTTAGCGAGAAACGTAAACAAATACTACTTCACGAGTCCGAAGGGCCAGCCCTGCACACCGCCAAAGTTATACACTTTTTCGTAGCCACTCTTGAGTAAAATTTCTGACGCAGCGGTCGCACGCTTACCGGAACGGCAATACACCAAAAGGGTTCCCTTCGTATCCGGAGCGGCGCTCACTTTTTCGCCCGGCTTGAGGCTTTGTAAGGGCACATTCACTGCCCCTTCAATATGACCTTCAGCAAATTCTTCCGGTGTACGCACATCCAGCACGACCACGCCCTTTTTCCCCATCATTTGCTTGGCTTCTTCAGGGCTGATGACCTTGTAGGTCGTCTTCATTTGCTGAGCGACGGCTTCGGGAGCAGGACCTTCCGCAGCCATGGCTGGGGCACAACTCAGGCCCACGATAGCACTCATCATAGCGGCCAAACCAAACGTTAACGCTTTACTCATGTCAGTGTTCTCCTTGAAAAGCGGTTTTAGCGTAGAAACCGTTGGTTATGCTAAAAGGAGGCTAGAGGTTTGACTATTCTCGGTTTTACTAATGAGCAAATAAAAACGCAATCGGTTTGTTTTGCGTTAAGACGGCGGCATCAGGGAAACGCTTTGCTGAGCGTCGCCCTGCGTAAAGCAAAAGGGCCACCTCAATCGAAGTGACCCTTTCAATTGTTTCTAGTGCTTTGTTCGACTACTTGAACTCGCGTTCAAGGAAGCTTCTTAGTCTCACAATCACACCGAGCAATTCACGACTGCTTATTCGTCAGCCTTCGTAGCCAACACTTTCTTGCCGCGGTAGAAACCGGTCGGGCTGATGTGATGACGACGATGGATTTCACCGGTCGTCGCTTCGACGGCGGTGGGCGGATTCGTTAAAAAGTCATGAGCACGGTGGTTACCGCGCTTGCTGGTGGATTTTTTGTTCTGCTGAACAGCCATGGCAAACCCCACGTAGTAACGAGTGCTGTTTCGTGTCCATAAGTTCGCACTCGCAAAAATTCACTTATAGACATTCCGGAAAAATCTTCACTGCTTGTGTAGCACCGAGTGTGCTTATTGAGCGGTTTGGCACCACCCGTGGCGGCAGTTTTAACCCCTCACCCAAGCAGAAAGACACGAATTTTAGCAAAAACGAAAGTACTTATCATCTCAAACAAGCGACTTTTTCATTCTTGGCGTTTTCACTAACGAAAAAGGGGAGGCCAACGCTTCCCCTTCCTCAGAAATTCTGGAGCGGGAAACGAGTCTCGAACTCGCGACCTCAACCTTGGCAAGGTTGCGCTCTACCAACTGAGCTATTCCCGCCTACGTTCTTAGAGAAAAAGAACTATACAGACCTTTCGGGGGCTTGTCAAAAAAGGGATCGTGTTTTTCCGGTTAATACCGTATTCACGGGATCCCTCGAAACACACCGCTCGACTACGCATCCGTTGCCAATTCGAAGAGCGCTTTGAGTTCTTGCTTACTTAGGTCACCAATCCAGGATTCGCCCACCGTCACGGTCATATCCGCGAGGTGACGTTTTTCGTTGAGCATATCGTTGATACGTTCTTCAAACGTTCCTCGGGTGATTAACCGGTACACGGTGACATCTTTCGTTTGTCCAATACGGTACGCACGGTCCGTCGCCTGATTTTCCACCGCAGGGTTCCACCACAAATCGTAGTGCACCACGACCGTTGCACGCGTCAGGTTTAACCCAGTACCCCCCGCTTTGAGCGAGATAATCATCACCTGCACGGCATCGTCCGTCTGGAAAGACTCTACCATCTCGGCGCGTTTTTTGACCGGTACAGTGCCGTTTAAAAACGCAGGACGTACGCCACTGGCCGCTTCAATCCAATCTTGCAGCCGTTCCCCCATTTGCACATATTGCGTGAAAATGAGCACTTTTTGCTGGTTATCCTGCGCTTCTTGCAGAATATCCATCAGCACTTCCCCCTTCCCCGAGTCGGGTACAGGGCGCTTTTGTGGCACATCTTTAAACTGAGACACCGAATTGCAAATCTGCTTTAATTTCGTCATCAGTGCCATCAAACGAATACGCTGTTGGGCTTTCGTTTGTGTGGCTTCGCTTTGCTCAATACTCTTTAATTCTTGGTTGAGCGTGGCTTGGTAAAGCGCCGCCTGCTCCTTGTTGAGCGAAACGAATCGGTCAACGAGAATCTTGTCGGGTAAATCGGCAATGATGGCTTTATCGGTCTTGACTCGGCGCAACATAAAGGGAGCCGTCACCAACTTAAAGCGCTCCAATGCCTCTGGATCTTGGTCGCGCTCAATGGGCAACGCAAACGTATCTTGGAAGTATTTTTGACTCCCCAAGAGCCCAGGCTCGACCAACGAAAAAATCGACCAATACTCCATTAAGCGATTTTCGACCGGAGTTCCGGTCATCGCGATCAGTCCCCCTTCGGCACGAAGCTCTCTTAAGGCCTGACTCACGCTGGTCGACGTATTTTTTACCGCCTGTGCCTCATCGAGCACAATCATCTGCCAGGGAAGCGCGGCCAAACGTTCAATATCGAGACGGGCTGTCCCGTAGCTGGTGATCACGATATCGGTATCACGCTCAAGCTGACGATTCGGGCCATGGTAGACATGAAACCGTAGGCTCGGCGCGAATTTACTTAATTCGTGTTGCCAGTTAGCAATCAGGGTCGTTGGCACGATCAACAAATGGGGTAAAGCGGAGCGCCCCTCCTCTTTTAACTTCAACAGTAACGCAATGACCTGCATCGTTTTACCGAGCCCCATATCGTCGGCAATCAAACTCCCCAGTCCTAACACACTATTTTTATGAAGCCAAGCGAAGCCGCGTTCTTGGTACGGACGTAACGTGGCCTTAAGTCCCACGGGAAGACTCACGGCAGGGTGTTGGTTGAGGCGTTCGATTTCCTGGACGATATCGTCCGTCACCCGGGCAGGGTAACCCTGATAGCTCCCTGTCTGTGCCGCGGCAATCGCTGCAATACGTCCCACTTGGCGAGGCGACTCGAGTGCCGCCTTCATACGGGCAATGGTCTCGGGCTCGAGGTAGACAAACTCATCCCCCCAGGGCACCACCTTGCCCGCCTCCGTACTCAATTTCAGGAAGTCCTCTTGAGTAATCTCCGTATTGCCCAACGCGACTTTCCAATTAAAGTCCAGAACGGCCGAGCGATTTAATACCGATAGTCCCCCCTGGACCTGAAACTCACTGTGTAGCTGGGGCCGTAAATAGTTGCGCAAACTTTTCGGTAACCGCACACGGACGCCATAAAACACCAACGAGGGCACCTGATCAAAGAGAAACGGTGTCAACTCGTCTTTATCCAAGGCATGGTCCTTACCTTCACTTTTCACCAGACTCTGAATGATCGGAGACAACTGTCCTAATTGTTGTGCTAACCCCAACACATCAAATCGAATCGCTTCATAGTCTTTCTTTTGTAAGACATCACGAAAGCTCACGGGTTTTTGGGCTAAGGCATCCTCAGGGGTATCTTCGATGCGGCCACGGTTCGATTCCTGCGCGGCGGTAGTCTTCATGAGAATCCCCAAACTGACTCCCAGCGTATCTTTCGTACGTCGACGAACCGTAATCACGGGGACATAGGGACGCTCTAAACTCGACAGGCTATAAGGGCGGAAAAAACGATCGCATTCCTCCACAAAGTCCAGACTCTGGGCAGCACTCCCTTCAGCAAAGTAAAGGGGGGCCACCTGAGGGTCCAGCTTAAAGGTTGAATACCGGTTAGCCGAACGCGCAATACACCACTGAAGTGCCATACTCACGAGTAACAACGCCTCGTTACGTTCGGTATCGGCAATCACATAGTGTGACGTATCCTCGCGGGCGGCTCGTTCGTCTTGATGGGGGATAAACTCACGCCACCCCTCACGTTGTGCCTCCACTTCTAACTGTAGGGTAGCGATTTGACGCGCCACCACCTCAATCATCGTCGCAGGGAGCCAAAGCACGGCACGGCCTTCACCCGATGGACCGGCACGGTAAGCCACCGGATACATGGCCCCGGCTTTCGCCAAAGACAACGCGATCACTAAGGCGTGTTTCAGTAAGGCGTAGTGAGGGTGCACCTCACACTTCGCGAGCGTGAGGCGATCCAATTCCTCCCAAACCACCTTGGGCGGGACACTTTTAACCACGGGGTCGTTATTGCCCTCGCCTCGTTGTACGATCACCCACGAAGGGCCCAACGAATCGTAACGAAGCACGGGGAACGTATTAAATCGGTCCAGACGTAACCAAAGACCATGGAGGTACCCGCTGTCCCACAATGGGCGTTCCTCCTCGAGCCGCTCCTCATCCTTACTCACTTCCAGTGCGGTCACTTCATAAAGGACATGAAGCAGTTTGCGACTTAGCGCAAAAGAGGAACCGTCCTTAGCATAGGGTTCTATCACCGACGTGGCGACGTTCGGCAACTCCGCTTCGAGGGCCTCTCCTATGTCTGCAAAGGGGATGGCGCCCGCCGTGTAGTCATGCGCCAAAATAGCGTCAAGCGTTGCGCTCTGTGCCCCCACTGTAGCGTGTCGCGGGAACTGTTTATCTAGGTCAAACCCTTTGAGGCGAAAGAGTTCGATCGGATACTCGTCGATCCGTTGAATCACCGCGAGCGATACCGCCACGGCATGCTTACAGGGATTGCCGGAATCGGGGCAGTTACACTGGTAGCGCATCACGGAAGGATATAAGCTAATCCCCACGCGGTCACAATAGGGCACAAACTCTTCGGGCACCATCCGCTGCCGCAAGGCATCCAGCCAAGCGGGGTGTTCCGTGAATAGATCCCGTAGCTTTTGCTGCTCAAACTCGTTAAAGGGTTCGATCTGGTACTCCACCAGGTAGTCGTTATAGTAGCTTCCAGCGACCTGTGCATCGATGCGGTGCATCGGCCCATAAAACGCCAACGAACGGATATTGCCCTCGGAGAAATACTTTTTCCCTCGGGTCAGTCGACCCGACTCTGACCACAACTCGAGTTCCCGCCACCAGAGCGCACTTAACCGATTGGTACCAAAACTGACTTTCGAAGTGGAACGTCGTCCCGCCATAACCCATCCTCAAAGGGAAAATTGTCAATGCTCTAGCAGTATAACGTAGTCGCTCGCCCCCTCACCCCAAGCGTTAATTGCTCCAGCTCGCCTCGACGGGACAGGCTGACTTATCCCAAAAATGAGTTATCTACTTGACTTCCTCCTTAATTCGTGTAAAATTCATCTTCTCAGTGCGGGAATAGCTCAGTTGGTAGAGCGCAACCTTGCCAAGGTTGAGGTCGCGAGT
>CAJJMF010000054.1 GCA_905192805.1 uncultured Sutterella sp.
AAAACTCGGCTCCCACGTCCCACTTTGGCGGGTTTGAAGCCCTCTATCACCGTTATATTGGGTGTTGGCAACCACAATTCCACTCTGAATCAAAGCCTCTTTGTCGGCTCGCAGCAGTCCATCCGTGAGGATATTCAATGATGTAGAGTACCCCGCATTGAAATAGGCCTGTTTTTTCACTTCCAACGTACCGCCCGCGTGCACAATGACCGCTGAGCTAGGGCGAGTAGCATCGCCAACCGTGGGATCAGCAATCATGAGATAGTCACTGGACACCGTCCCATAAACGTCGAGTAATTGGTATGGCGTGATCCATGTGGCAGACAGCGACGCTCCAGAATCCACCTCAACAGGCTTGACTAAAGCGCCAATACCTGCCGATTGTCGAGGCCAGTTGTCCGTTCCTAATCCATACCACTCCAAACTTTGACTCTCTGTCGGACTAAGAACGCCCGTCACATTCCCCTTAATAATCCATCCCGCATAATCGTTTAACTTTTCCACGTTCACATCTGTGAGAGCGTTGCGCGTTTCGATCGCCGTAAAGGACTTTTGCTCTGCCGACAAGAAGGGCGTCAAGTTTTCTGTCTCATTAATGGCTTCCCCAGGGATACTCACGACAAATGAGTGCTGTGCTTGAGGAACTTCCTCACTAAAGCTGACACCATCGGGGTTATCCGTTCGAATCGTACTGCCTTCGCCTAAAACCAGACGACTCCCCGATAAGAACATCAGGGATCCACTATTTTCCGTAATGCTGAGCTCGACCCCGTCGTTCAGTGTCAAGGTATTCAGCACCCCAATTTGGTGACGTGTGGATATACCCTGTGTCAAGGTGAGATAGTTAAAGTAGGTTTTGGTGTTTTCGTCATTTAACAAGGACCCCAAAGTAGCCTCGTTCACACTCATTGCGGTGGGGTACAGACCTGATTCATTGATCCAGTTAACTTCATCCTGGGTCAGTGTTTGCGTCTTCACAGCTAACCCCAACGAGTGGGTCGACATGAAATCTGTCGACCACCAAGAAGGCTTTTCACCTAACGAATTCGTCTTTATGTTTAGGACACCCGTGTCACTCTCACTCGTTGAGACAAGTTCTTGATCTTGGTTCTGAATTTGAAAGTGTGTATCGCTACGCAAGCCAATTTGGCTTAAATGATCCACGGAAAATAGTGGCTCTTGATTTAGAAAATTGCCTGCGTTAGCCACCGTCAATGTAGCCCCGTCCATGAACGTCACCGAGGCGTTCGGGTCAGTCGAGTTAAAACGGCTACCCGCATCGAACACTCCCCCATGATAGGTAACGTTCCCCTTATTGGTTAAAGAATGTTGAATCGGATTCAAGCCTCCTATAAAGCTCACGGTATAGTCACGAAGCACGCTAGCATTGCTTGGCACGCCTTGAACATTGGCATTGGTTTCAAACTTCCACTCGTAAGGGTTGTAGGGAAGGGAGCTCAGATTAAGGTCATTAATCGGACTCCGTAACAAAACAATACTGGGGTGTGTTGCCGTGAGTTGCGCCGATAGGGAAGACATATCGGAAGCAGTCGTACTTAATGTATAAACCAAAGTGCTACCCGTCAGCGTCACTGGGGCATCTGTTAACTGAAGCGTTAACCTTCCTACTGCCCAGTTCGATACATCGACCGTTCCCCCGTTTAAAACCACTGTACCTAGAGTTCCCGTCAGTTGGTTCACCTGTGAACCCGATGTCAGAATTAGGGTAGCACTATTTTCCAAACGAACGGGTTTCGTGACATTACCCGACAGGGTGGTCGTTCCCTGACGCACAATGATGCCCCCAATCGTATTGACCTGATCGGCAGTAAGACTGATGTCATCGATTAACGCGAGCGTTAACGTATTTCGGTCCTTGCCCGTCAACCAGAAAGGTGTCATTGATTCAGAAAAGAGATCCTGGGGGTTCTCCATTGCAATCGAATAATTCGAGTTCGCCACACGACCACTACCTAAACTGGCTAAAAACGTTTCATTAGATCCAAGAATAACGGCGTTCCGATCATAAAAAAGCGTACTCGACCCATCGGGTAAGTCATACGAGACAGTCAAATCGACCGTCTCCCCACCATCTACCCGAATGAGCCCGTCGACATGTAATATGGGCCCATCCGAAGCGCCCATTACATAGGGCTCAACTGAGCTACTGAGGCTTAAAGTCTCTAAGGATCTCCATGCAGATAACCCGATCTCTTTAAGTGTTCCAAGATCGAAAGTGTTAATCAGACTCAAGCTATTTTGGGATACCACTCGATTAAACGCTTGGATCTTACGTCCATCGCCCGCAATCTGCGCCAGTGCATCCACATCGAGTTGCCCATTATCCAGGGTTGCTAAATTGAGCGTATTCACTCCGCCTTTATGCTGAAAACGAAGGGATTGTGGCGTGTTGCTTGCCTCGGTAGCTTCTGCGCTCCAAACGTTTCCGAAATAAGACGTAAGAAAGAGGTCACCATTGTTTAAAAACACCATCCCGTGAAGGCTTGTTTTTTGTGCAAGACTTTCAAGATCTGGCTCCAGATAGAGGTTCGAGTTTTCAAGATTAATATCCCCTTCTACCAAGGTATTCTGCAATGAAAACTCGCCATGGCTCCTGATGTCAAGGGCGTAGTCATTCTCCTTACCGACCGACACTAATCGGCTAAATGTATCCGCAAACAAACTATTGGCGAGGGTAAGGGCTGCACTTGGGGAGGCTGGTATTTGTTCTGGATTCCCCGTATAGCGACTCCAAATATTCAAACTCGCGATTTCATGAGACCCGAAATAACGAAACAGCCCAGACAAACGAGTAGCTGTTGAATTGAAAATAGTGGTTGCTGAATTGAACAACGCATTGCTTTCCAAATCCTCCCCGTAGTTGAAAAATTGCACACTCGCCTGAAGCGACGAGACACTCCCTAAGCCAAGGAGCATCGCCACCAGCAAGCGCTTGGCATTAAAGGCGGCACGCCATGAGGTTACGGTGCGGGTGGCTGGAGAGGCATCACGGGGCTGACGTGCGTGATGGTGCGAGCGCGTTGCTTCCGAAACACAGACCCAAAGGGCTTTGGCGGCGTTCCAGATCGTCTTATAGATATGATTCATTGATTGGGTCTCCCAAGGTTGAATACGGTCAGAGGGTTTTTTCGCGAGTCTCGAACGGGTTGAGTCAAGGAGGTCTCGCTATATAAGTCATTTTTAATATTTTAAGTAATCGACCTATTACTTACAAGACATTAATCAATATAAAAAATATTACTATAATAATTAAGTGTATTATGAGTTCACTACTCGCACTAGGTAAATTCCTCTACAAATTGACCTATCGCTATAGCTAAGTGGTTTTCTCCTAGGGTTTACCCTAGCATCTAATGAGATGATATGTGTTTGAACTCAAAAAAAACGGAGCTCTCTCGTTTCCAAGAAAACTCCGTTTCGTTCACGGCGGTGCACGACTAGGCTAAAGGCCCCGTTCCTCGCGGGCGTGTTTCCCTGCCTTCTCAAAGGCTTCTTTACGCAAAATCACTTCTGCGAAGATTTCGTCCAATTCATCCAGAGCATCCGCCAACTCGTCGATCTCTTCGCGGTCCGCTTCGATCTCTTCCAAGTACTCCATTTCGCCTTCGATGTTGTTGCGCTTCAAGGCCATGGTTTCGAGGGCACGTTCGAAGTCTTCGGTCGTGAGCGCCTCAAAGGGGGCATCTAAGACCGGAATATAGGCGCGCTGTGAGGGTTTGCCGTTCGTCGTCGTGCCCGGTTGACTTTGCCAGGCTTTGCCCATTTCGTTTAACCCGCGGGGATCCCATTCGGGATAGTCCGCGTGCGTAAAGGGACCGTCCTCGTCTTGCGACGAAGCCGGGGGCGTCGCAGGGGCTTGGCTCGTCCCACTGAGGCGTTCAAAGCCTGCGCGGCTCTGAGCAAACTGCGCTTCCAACTGACGCTCCGCTTCCGTATCGGCATCATCACGCAAAATCTCGGGATCATCAATCGTCGTCTTTTCGTCCCATTCGCTATTGACTTCCGACTGCAAGCGCTCTTGCTGCGCCTTCGCTTCCGCCTCAAACTGCGCGTCTTTTTCGAGAAACCGTTTCAGCGCTTCGAGTTCTTCGGTGAGCGACACGCGCTCCATCGCAGGCACCTCATTGTGCTGGAACACGGGGGCTAAGCGGGGAACCTCGCCAGCTGAGCTTTGCGAATAGGCTTCTTGGAACGGATCCGGGGCAAAACTCATCGCCTCGGGCGTTTCGTTCACGGCATCATCCGAGGCTACTCTCGCATCGGGCTCCACCGAGGCATCAGGCGTTCCTTGGGTTCCTTCCCCAGTCGCTTTCGCGTCGTCGCTCTCCTGAGCGTCCAGGTCATCCGTGTCCGCCTCCGTGTCAACCGTCTCGTCCTCAAACCACGCGTCTGACGTCGGTGGCGTGAGCACGACGGGCTCATCCACCTCACCCGCCATATCGGCTTCGGTGAGTGGTGCGCTTAACACCTCATGAGGTTTTACGCTGGGAAGGCTCTGTGGCGCCGTCGGGGTTTCTGGCGTGGTGGACTGGGTGACTTCCGGCGTGGGCGGTTCCGTCGCTTGCGCCCCACCTAGTGCGCTCGCTAAGGGTTGCGCATTCTCCACCCGAGGATCGGGTTCGGTGCGAGGCTTGAGTGGCGTGGGATTGAGCACCAGCGTTAACTCCATTTCGCCCAACGCAAGGGGTCCCTCTTCCGCTGCCAAGCGGAGGACTTGACCCGTCTCGACATTTTTCAGCAATACGGAGCCCGAAGGCAAAATGACGGTAAAACGGGCCATGAATCGACTCCCGAAGATGGTTACTCGGTCGAGCCTCAGTCAGAACGACGCCCGAGGCTCGGCGTAAGGCAAAGCATTGCCCACCCAGGGCGCACACGCTTGCCTTAAAGGAAAGTCTAGCGAAGCCGTGGGCGAGTTTCAATAGCGCTTAACACGGGGTTTCATCTTCGGGAATTACCCCTAGTCCCTCTTTTTGCTAAGATTAGCGTAATGCTTTCGACGTAGACTAGCAGATAGAGACGCAGAAAAACCCTCACGGTCCTCCCCAAGCGCAACTTTTTTGCCGTGAGCGTTTTTCCTCGCGACAGGAACCATCGGTGCCCATGTGGGGCCCTTAGAGGAGTGTTCAGCATGTTTACCTTCTTTACGATTGTCTTTGGACTGGTGTGGGCCGGGGTCTCCCTGTTGCTCCTCTTTAAAGTATGGGACAAGATTGGGCCCATCGTGCTCAATGTGTCCAAAAACCACATCGTGCAAGGGGCTGCCATGGTCATCACGTTCTTGGTGATCTGGGGAATTCCGATGCGCCTGTGGTTTAAGCTCTTTGGCTAGAGCCCCCCAAATCGTTTACCCGCAACGCTTGCGTGGCGTACGCTCACGTCTTAACACGACAAGAAGCGTACGCTTTTTTTTTGCGCGCCCTCATGACAAAGCCCCTCGTCCGAAGCGGATCGAAGGGCTTTATGGTGTGGCGAGGAAAGCAAACGGGTTATTTGAGCGTGTCGATCACGATCTTCACACCCTTGGCACCCACCTCAACGGGCTGCGCTAATTCGCCTTCTAAGTCACCGGCCTGAGCCATGAAGTTCCCCGAAGAGGAAAGTCGGGCACCGACAATGACGGTTTTCTCATCCGACAAATGACGCTTACCGGTCGCCATCATCATGTTGTCCTGAAGGTCAAACGTGTAGGGCAAGTCCGCGGCCGTCACTTTCAAAAACGCCACCGGCATCTTGGAGCCCGCCACGGGGCGCGCGTAGATAAAGACCGTATCGGTGGGTTTGACGCGATCCTTAAAGTTCGCGCTCACTTCGACCGTGCCCTGAATCGAGGCGACGGGGCCAGGCTGCACCGTGGGCACCGGAGCGCTCGAGGCGTTCGGGGCTTGCCCCTCAGAGGCGTTCGTTGCCGGGCTCGCCTTCGCACGGCTCGTGCCCATCTTGTCGTTCACACCGCCTAAGCGCTTAGCTTCATTGATGTTCGACTGAATCTGTTCACGGTCCGGGAAGTCGGGCGGCACCACTTCTAAGAGGTGTTCCCAGAGGCGGGCAGCCTCCGCGTAGCGCTCTTTATCCCAGTTGTGAATGGCGAGTAACGCTAAGGCCTTCCACTGATTCGGATCGAGTCGTAGGGCTTCATTTAAGAGGTCTTCGACTTCTTTGGTAATGACCTTACCGTTCGCGGCCGCTAACATGTCGGCCATATCGGCCACGATGTCGGCGTTATCCGGAATCTGCTTATTCAAGTCCTTCAAGGCGTTATACGCTTCATCAAAGCGGTTCACACTCGCGTAGGTACGCGCCAAGAGGTAGAGCGTATTCAAGTCGTTGGGATTTTCTTTCAAACGCGCTTGCAGTTGCGTAATGGCTTCCTGCATTTCGGCTTGACTATGCCCCATACCGCCTTCTTGCTGTTGACGCTGTGCGTTGACCATCTTCAAGAAGTCTTCGTCCATCGCGGAGTAGCGACCGAGCATCAAGTAGCCCGAAACGGCAATCGCGGGAATCGCAATCGCCGAGACGACCGCCAAGACTTTACCTAACTGACCCGAGGAGTCGGTTTTCGCTTTTTCTTGAGCGCGCGTTTCTTCGAGCACGCGGTGTTCGAGCTCTTGACGGGTTTCTTCGTACTCGTCTTGATCGATGCGACCGGCTTCACGGTCTTTTTCTAAGTCCGCGGCCTGTTGACGCAAAATCGCCAGCACCGCTTCACGGCGTTCTGCCCCGCTCATCCCATCGGCGGCTTTACCGCGCCACAACGGAACGAAGACAAAGAGAATCGCCAAGAGACTCATGACGACACAGATAATAACGAAAGTCGTCAGCATGACTTAGCCCTCCTTGTCGCCCGAGAGCATCGCCTGGGCTTTCGCCTTTTCTTCGCTCGTCAAGGGCTGCTGGGTTTGTGCGAGCGCCGCCTTACGACGACGCAAGTTAACGATAAAGGCCCCCAAGCCAATCAAAAAGAGGGCCACGGGTCCTAACCACAAAATGTAGGTCGTTGACTTAAAGGGCGGACGATAGAGCACGAAGTCCCCGTAGCGTTCCACCATAAAGTCCACAATTTCTTTATTGGTCTTACCGGCCTTGACCTGTTCGATCACTTGGTTACGAAGGTCCACGGCCAATTCCGCGTTACTTTCGGCAATCGACTGGTTTTGGCACACAAGGCACCGTAACTGCTCGGAGACTTCCACCACGCGTTGGTGCGCAATCGGGTCAAAGGCCGTAGGCGCCGCTTCTTTGGCGGCCCAGACGCCCGCGCTCGCGGAGATCATCGCGACCCCCAGCATTAAGGGTAAAAGAATGCGTCGCATTATTCCGCCTCCAATTGCGCCAGTAACGGCTGAATCTGTTCGTTCCAGAGTTCCGGCGTCAAGGGGTAACTCACCTTGGCCCGGATCACGCCTTTTTTGTCCACCACAAAGGTTTCGGGCACGCCCGTCACCCCTAAGTCAATCGTGGCACTCGCTTTGGGTTCAAAGACCGCGATGTCGTAGGGATTGCCCGCTTGACGCAACCACTGTTCCGCGGCCGAGGTTTGGTCACGGTAAAGTAACCCTACGATCGGGTTCTTTAAGCCTTTACGCTTTAAATCAACCATAAAGGGGTGCTCTTGCTTACAGGGCACGCACCACGTAGCCCACACGTTGAGTAGCCACACTTTGCCCGACATGGCCTTCGGGTCAAAGTTTTTATCCTTTTCAAACAGGAGCGGCAGCTGCCATTCGGGCATCGGTTTATTGATTAACACCGAAGGAAGGGTGCGCGGATCCAAGAAGAGCCCCTTATAAAGGAACCCCGAGAGGACCAGAAACACCACAAACGGTATTAAAAACTTCAGATTGAATAACGATTTCTTTTGTTCCATCTTGCTCTCTCCAAAAGGGAAAGGGGGTTTGCTGACGACTCCCTTCCCCTTTGAGCTCGTTTGAGGGGGTCCGTAGTCTTTAGACCGCAACGGTCTCACGCGCTTTCGCTTTACGGCGATAGCGACGGTCCATGGCTGCCCAGACACCACCGAAGGCCATGATCAAGCAACCAAACCAAATCCACGTCACAAAGGGCTTGCTGTAGGCACGCACAACCCAACCACCGTCGGAGGTGGGCGCCCCCAAACTCACGTACACGTCGCCCGTGATCGAGTGGCGGATGGCCGCTTCGGTCATCGGCATCGAATGTGAGCTAAAGTACTTGCGTTTTTCCGGGTACAAGTCCTGAACGAACTTACCGTTACGTTCTAAGGTAAAGTGACCACGATCAGCCGTGTAGTTGGGGCCCTTTTCGTTGGTAATTGCTTTCAACGTGAAGGTGTACCCGTCGACCGTCACCTGTTCACCCGGGAACATGTGCACGTCGCGCTCCGAGGAGTAGCCTTTCACCAACGCCACCCCAATGATGAAGACCGCCACACCGACGTGCGCAATCTGCATCCCCCAGTAAGCGCGGGGCTGGTTAAAGAGCTTCGTTAATAAGCCACCCTTGGCGTGACGGATCTGCTGACGGAACCCTTCCACGACGCTCGTGATCACGAAGATCGCAGCGGTGATCCCCACAAAGACCCAAGCGCCTAATTCACCCATCAAGTAGGGAATCGCGATACCCGCAACGACGGAGACCGCCGCGCACCAAGCGACCGTCTTCATCAACGCGACCGGATCGGCAGACTTCCAGCGCGCAAGGGGCCCTAAGCCAATCAAAAAGACGAGCGGAATCATCAAGGGACCAAAGACCGCATCAAAGTACGGGGGCCCAACCGAGATCTTGCCCGCGTTCAAGGCATCTAAGAATAAGGGGTAAAGCGTCCCCAAGAGGACCGCGCCCATGGCGACCACTAAGAGCACGTTGTTGACAAGCAACATCGATTCACGCGAAATGAGACCGAAGTTCCCGCCCAAACCCACGGTCGGGGCACGCCAGGCAAAAAGTAAGAACGAGAGCCCAATGACGATAATCAAGAAGGCGAGAATGAAGATCCCGCGTTCCGGGTCGCTCGCGAAGGCGTGCACCGAGGTGAGCACCCCAGAACGGACCAAGAACGTCCCTAAGAGCGACAAGCTAAACGTCAAAATCGCTAAGAGCACCGTCCAAATGCGGAAGCAACCACGTTTTTCGGTTACAGCCAAGGAGTGCATCAAGGCCGTCCCCGTTAACCAGGGCATGAAAGAGGAGTTTTCCACCGGGTCCCAGAACCACCAGCCACCCCAGCCGAGTTCGTAGTACGCCCAGTAGGACCCTAACGCGATCCCTAAGGTGAGGAGCACCCACGCGGCCGTCGTCCAGGGGCGCATCCAGCGGGCCCACGCGGCGTCTAAACGACCCGAAATGAGCGCAGCAATGGAGAACGCAAACGGCACCGAGAAGCCCACATAGCCTAAGTAAAGGAGCGGCGGATGGAATACCATCCCCGGGTCCTGCAACAAGGGATTCAAGTCCGCGCCTTCCGCGGGGGCCGGGAATAAGCGCAAGAACGGATCCGAGGTGAGCAGCATAAAGAGCAAAAAGCCCGTGCCTACCAAGCCCATCGTGGCGACCACGCGGGCCACCATTTCGCTCGGTAAGCGACGTGCTGCCATACTTAACGCCGCACCCCACCACGAAAGCGTCACGGTCCAGAAGAGGATCGAGCCTTCATGGCTACCCCAGGTCGCGGCCACTTTGTAGTACCACGGCAGGAGCGAATTGGAATTGTTGGCAACGTTTAAGACGGTAAAGTCTGAGGCATAAAACGAGTACGCCAAGCACCCGATGGCAATCGTGCCAAAGAGCGCATTAGCGAGTGCTGCGGGGCGAGCGACCGCCATTAAGGCGTCGTTACCCTTGAGCGCACCAATCATCGGGAAGATCCCTTGAATGAGGCTCAACGCGAGGCACAGAATTAAGGCAAAGTGACCAATCTCAGGAATCACTTTAATTCTCCAGAGTGTTGAGGTGTTGTGGTCGTTTGTGTGCCGTTCGCCTATGGTGGGGTCTCGATTAAGACCCCGCCACACAAAGCGACCGTTCACATAAACGTACTCGCCACGCTTCCCCTATAGGGGTGGGGTGCACCCGTGGTTTCCGGTGGCGAGGGGGTGTAAAACAGGTTGGCAGAGGGTTCACTCAACCGACATTAGGGGTGGTTAGCAGGCATCTTCGCCCCCGGGGGCATATCCCCGTGAACGTTATGCGCCTTTTCCACGCCCTTCTTATGCGCGTCCTCTAAGGCCTTGGCGGCTTCGGGCGGCATGTAGTTTTCGTCGTGCTTGGCTAACACTTCGCTCGCCGTAAACAGGCCCTTATCGTCCAACTTCCCTAAGGCCACCACGCCCTGGCCTTCCGCAAAGAGGTCAGGAAGGATGCCCTTGTATTGCACGGGGACCAATTTGGCCGTATCCGAAATCTTGAATTGCACCGTGACGCCGTCGGCGAGTCGCTTCACGGAGCCCGGCTCCACCACGCCCCCGAGTCGGAACGTACGCCCTTGCGGGGCTTCGTTCGCGGCGACTTGGCTCGGCGAGAAGAAAAAGACCAAATTATCGTTAAAGGCTTGCAGAGCCATAAAGGCCCCCACCCCAACGATGGCAACGGCAGCGCCAATTAAGGCAAACTTTTTGGTTTTTGAGTTCATAGTCTAGATCTCCATTGTCGCTTTGGAGGCGCGGGCTTCACGCAACAAACGCTGACAGATGCGTTTGCGACGCGCACGCAAGGAAAAAATTTCATAGATCACGGCAATCGTGAGCGCACTGTAGGCGCTCCAGACGTAGTAGCCATGACCACCCATATGAAAGAAATCCGAAACTGAGTTCCACATTACAGAGTACCCTCCAGTGCTGCTTCTTTAGTCCAATCTTCACGACGTTCACGCTCGAGAATAATGGAGCGCGAGCGTGCGAGCACGACACCGATCCCATAGCAGGTGCCCGCACACACCATCGTCAGTAACGCGTAGAGCATCGTCGGGGCCATCGAGGTACCTTTACTCGTGATACTTGCCCCTTGGTGCAACGTGTTCCACCACTGAACCGAGAAGTAAATGATCGGGACATTCACCACGCCCACCAAGCTAATCACCGACGAGGCACGGTCCGCACGGCGCGGATCTTCGATCGCGGCGTGAAGCGCAATAAAGCCCAAATACAAGAAAAAGAGAATTAATTCGGAGGTTAAACGCGCGTCCCACACCCAGTACGTGCCCCAGGTCGGACGTCCCCAGAAGGAGCCGCAGAATAAGCACACGAACGCAAAGAGTGCTCCCGTGGGTGCCATCGCTTGCGCGAGGATAAAGCTCATCTTGGAGTTACGCAAGAGGCCAATCGCGGAAAAGACCGCCATCAGTACGTACAAGAACATCGAGAGCCAGGCGGCCGCGACGTGAATAAACATGATGCGGTACGAGTTACCCTGACGGAAATCGATCGGGGCCTCAAAAAAGCCAATATAAAAGCCCAATACGAATAGCACAAAGGCGAGTCCTAACATAAAGGGGACAATCTTGCCCGCTTTACGGTAAAAGACTTGGGGTTCAAATAATCGCATCGAAGAGCTCTCCTACGATAGTAATGGTGAGTGAGGGGGACAACGGGCCCAACGTTCTTTGGGGTTGGTTTATTAGTTTTCCGCAATACGTAGCGCGGCCGCAATCGCCATGGGCGACAAGGCAGCACTGGCGAGCGTCAGACCACAAACAATCATAAAGTGCGGGGTCGGTGACATCGCAATCGCGACCGCTTGGCTCGCCCCCGCGCCAAAAATCAGTACCGGAATATAGAGGGGCAGTACGAGTAAACTCGTTAACACCCCACCACTACGAAGCCCCAAGGTGAGCGCCGCCCCGACGCCCCCAATAAAGGAGAGCACGGGGGTCCCTAAAAAGAGACTCGCCACCATCACCAAGGTTTGCTCGGTGGATAAATCAAACATCACGCCAAAGACCGTGGCAAAGACCGTCATCGGGACGCCCGTCACGAGCCAGTGCGCCAACACTTTGGCAATCACAATAATGGGTAAAGGTTCGGCCGCAACGAGCATCTGCTCTAAGGTGCCATCGGCGTAGTCGGCCGCAAACATGCGGGGTAAGGACAAAAGGGCTGCCAAAAGCGCCGCCACCCACACGACCCCCGGGGCCATGGCACGCAGTGTGTTACTTTCTGCCCCGACGCCCAACGGCACCAAGGTCACCACGACCGCAAAAAAGAAAATCACTTGCGCCAAATCCGCTTTGCGGCGAAGCGCCAACATCAGGTCGCGCCGAAGAATCGTACGAAAGAGTTTCCACATCGTCTTCGTCTCCCTTAGTGTGCCGCGTCGTTTTCGGCTTCAAGCGCGGCGGCGTTATCCAACGCTTTTTCGACCGCACTACGCTTCTTGGGCGCCCAACGTTCCGGTTCAATCACGAGTTTTTCGCCCGCCGACAACGGCACCTCTTGGTGCGTGACGAGCATCACGATGCCGCCTTGCGCCACGTGCTCCCCGATCAACTCGGCTAAGCGTGCCACGCCTTTGACGTCCAAGGCCGTAAAGGGTTCGTCTAAGACCCAGAGCGTGACCGAACTCGCTAACCAGAGGCGAGCCAACGCGACACGGCGACGCTGCCCCTGCGAGAGTTGCCCCGCGGGCACATCAATGTAGTCCGAGAGCCCGACCGCATCGAGCGCATCCAAAGCCTGCGCTTCGGAGACTTCGAGAGAGGCCACTTCGGCATTGATGAGGACGTTTTCTAAGACCGATAAATCGTCTTTGACCCCATTACGGTGCCCGATGTAGCAAAGTTCTTTCCAGAAATCCTGGGCGGCTCTGTGCACCGGGACCCCACGCCAGGTGATGTCCCCTTCTAAGGGTCGCATCAGACCCGTCATCAGGCGCAAAAGCGTTGTCTTACCGGCTCCGTTGGAGCCCGCAATGCGCACCAGTGTGCCTGGACGAACCGAGAAGTTCATCCCTTTAAACAGTACGCGTTCACCACGCTCACAGGTGAGCGATCGAACGTCGAGAATGGGGTCTGTCATCGTGTCTACTTTCCTGAGCTGCTTGGAAGCGCGTGAAAGGATAGGGTTCTCCGCCTTTTGGATGGGTCCCACTAGGCGAACTTATTGTGTGAGTTTAGGTAGAATGGATTAAGGCAATCTTATAGCATGGGATAAGCCCTAGGTAAGGTAAACCCCTAGAGCACTCGCACACTTTCTTGATAAATCGCGCCTTTGGGGGATGTAGCGCCCCTACGATTGATTGTGTAAATCAGGGCAAAAGGAAAACACTTAAGCTTAAGTTCAGCTTTTTGACCGCTCGTGCGCCCACCTTCCCCTCGAGAGACGTCAGGGCTGACGCACGAGAGTTAGCCCCGGTACAAGTCCACCACCGACCGTATTAA